>JAEWFX010000051.1 GCA_023388605.1 Bacillota bacterium | reverse complement strand
AACGGTTGTAATAAACTCTCAGCACCGCCTCACTCAAAGCCACCAACATCATCGCCAGCACTAAATAGATGACGATACGACTGAATGGCAGCCTCTCATATATGCTGACTAACCACTCGGGCGAACTGCTCAGATCACGCCGAAAAACGATATCGATGGCGAGACCTGTCAGCAAGGGGAACAGTAAGCCCATACCGACATTGATTATGCGTAGGCACAAGGCCAAAACAAAATATTTACTACGATAGTTGTAGTATCGTAATATCTCAAAAATTTTATTCATATACTAGTCAATCCACTCGAATTCCAAATCACCGATTCTGACCAGATCGTGTTCTTGCAAGCCTTTGTCTTTCAGCATCTGATCGATGCCATGACGCTTGAGTAGACGCTGGAAATAATGGAAAGATTCAATATCGTCTAAATTGATCGAACGCATCACTCTCTCTATCCACTCACCGCTGATACGATAGTAGTGATTCTCACGCTTGACCTGGTACAGCTCAGATTTTTCATACTTAAACTCTTGGTACTCCTGAGCTTGTGGCTTAAACTCCGGCACAGGTAAATCTTCGATGAAGGAGAACACATACTTAACTAAATCGTCCACTCCTTGTCTAGCAGCTGCACTGATAGCAAAAACCTCGTCGTAGCCAATATTTTTTACCGCTTCGGTTATCTGGCTAACCTGCTCAGCCAATAGAGTATCTATCTTATTGAGCACGACTATACGACGTCGTTCTAGAAGTTGTGGATTATAAGCTCTCAACTCTGCCTCGATCAATTTGAGATCGTTGATGATATATTCAGCATCTCCCGATGTGATATCGACTAAATGCAAGAACATACGGTTGCGTTCGATATGACGTAAAAAGTCGTGTCCCAAGCCCACACCTTCAGCTGCACCTTCGATCAGGCCAGGAATATCTGCTACCATCACGCTACGATGATCGAAATACATCACACCCAATTGTGGCTCTAAAGTTGTAAAAGGATAATTAGCGATCTTTGGCTTAGCTTTAGAAATAACTGATAGCAGTGTGGACTTACCAGCATTGGGAAGACCGATCAAACCGATATCTGCAACAAGCTTCAACTCCAACTTAATTGTCCGCGTCTCACCTAGCTCACCGGCACGTCCAAACTTAGGTGCCTGCCTAACCGAGGATTTAAAGTGCACATTACCTAGGCCACCTTTACCACCTTTAGCAACACATACGCGTTCACCTTCGACAACTAAATCGGCGAGGATGGCATCAGTCTCCGCATCGAAAACCAATGTACCTAAAGGCACCTCTATCAGCAGATCGTCACCTGAAGCTCCCGTCATTTTCTGTCGGCCACCAGGTTTGCCAGGCTTAGCCTTAAAATGTTTCTTAAAGCGAAAATCGATCAGAGTATTCTTACGTGAACTAGCAACTAGATATACGCTACCACCATTGCCGCCATCACCACCATCAGGTCCGCCATCTGGGATATATTTCTCACGGCGAAAAGATACATGGCCATCACCACCATTGCCAGCAAATACTTCTATCTTTACATGATCAAAAAACATACTACCTCGATAATAAAAAAGCCCAGCTATAGCCGGGCTTGTAAAACACTTAGCAAAAACTTAATTTTCGAGAGCTACTACACTCACTTGAGTCTGTCTGCGGTTCTTACGAGTATAACGTACTTGACCGTTGATCAGAGCAAATAGAGTATTGTCCTTACCCATCCCGACATTCTCACCCGGATGGATTTTGGTACCTCTCTGGCGATAGATGATATTGCCGGCTAAACAATATTGACCATCACCTAATTTTGCGCCCAGACGCTTGGAATGAGAATCGCGTCCGTTCTTGGTGCTACCTACACCCTTTTTACTTGCTAATAATTGTAAATTAAACTTGATCATAATATCCTCCCTCGATGTGCACATACTCACTACCATACGCTGCTTGAATCTGGCTTATCCCATCGTACAGAGCGAGGAGCAATATCTCTACAATCTGTCGATCTCTATCACTCAGATCAGTCAATTCCACAAAACAGCTGATCTGTCCTTCGCTCAATTCGTAGTCATCGGTCAATTTGTGTCGTTCGACCAATGCGTAAATAGTAGTCTGTGCTAGTGCTGAGATAGCACTACAAACAATATCCTGACCTTTATCGGCATATTCAGCGTGCCCAGCTAGTGTAAATCCCTTACTGTCTTGATCTGCACCGATAAAAGTGACTCTAATCATTAAGCCTCGATACCAGTGATCTCGACTTTGGTATAAGGTTGTCTGTGACCTTGCTTGCGGCGATAGCCTTTCTTAGGACGATATTTCATGACCAGAATCTTCTTGGCACGTCCTTGCTTGATAACATCAGCCTTGACTTTTGCACCTTCGACAAAAGGCTTACCCACACGTAATCCGTCTTCACCACCAACAGCTAAAACTTCGGCGAATTCGACATTATCTCCGGCCTCGACATCCAGTTTCTCGATGAATAATTCATCACCTACTGAAACCTTGTATTGTTTGCCACCAGTTTTAATAATTGCGTACATTGCTTTCCTCCGTTAAACAGTCTCGCCAGCACAGGCGTCCTCAGAACTTAATACCTGCTTTGAGCGGTCGCCTGCATAAAATACCACAAGCACAACGAAATGTAAAGCAAACTAATTGGCTGCAGCTTTTAGAAAAACCTAGCCAGAGAAAAATGTCTACAAACCTGCTCTCCTCGCTTATTTGCTCTCATATGTAATATACTGATTTATGAAATGTTAGAGAACAAAACACTAGATAATTCTTTAACCCCGGACTAATTATTTTGGACTGATTATGAATAAAATAGAAAAAACTTCATCTAGAGCTACCAAAAAGGTAGCTCGCAGCAAAAGTCTTGATACGAAGACTAACACTAAACCTTCAAGCAGCAAAACTAAAACTAAGAGAAATCATAAATCGAGTCAGAATGCTGATATTGACAAGCAAATTGTCAGATTGATTCCCTTGGGCGGAATGCGTGAAATCGGCAAAAATTGCTATGCTTACGAGTACGGCGATGAGATCATCTTAATCGATACCGGCATCGCTTTCCCTGATGACAATATGCCCGGCGTCGACGTCATCATCCCTGACTTCTCTTGGCTAGAGAAAAACCGCGAACGCGTAAAAGCTCTCTTCTTGACTCATGGTCACGAAGATCACATCGGCGCGATCAGCTGGTTCGCTAATACCTTTGATGTACCGATCTACAGCCTGCCTATGACACTGAAATTAGTGGAGATCAAACTCAGAGATCGAGGACGCAACAAGCGCAATCGCCAACCGCTCGCGAATTTAATTCAAGTGAATAAGGGCGACACTATCACCGTCGGTTCTTTTGCAGTCGAATTTATCCACGTCAATCACAGCATCGCCGACTCCTGTGCACTGTTGATATCCACTCCAGCTGGTCGCATCCTACATACCGGCGATTTCAAAGTGGATTTCACTCCAGTACATGGCGACCCCATCGATCTCGGTCGCATAGCTGAGATAGGTAATCAAGGATTGTTAGCCCTCGTTTCGGATAGTACCAACGTCGAAATCCCAGGCATTACCTCATCAGAACAGATGGTCGGCAAATCTTTTGCCAATATCTTTGCAGATATCAAGGGGCGCATCCTAGTCGCCACCTTCGCTTCGAATATCGATCGTATACAGCAAATCATCACTGCTGCTGAAGAACACAATCGCAAAGTCGCCCTGCTCGGTCGCAGCATGGTCAACGCTTTTGAAGCAGCTACTGATCTCGGCTATATCAGTTATCACCCAGATACCATCATCAGTGCCGATCAGATCAATAATCTTCCACCTGAACAATTGGTATTGATCACTACAGGCACACAGGGAGAAGAGATGTCCGCCTTAGCACGCATGGCATTCTCTGAACATCGTTTAGTCAAAATCAATGCTGACGATACTGTCATACTCTCCTCCAGCATGATTCCAGGCAACGAAAAATCTATTTATAGAGTTATCAACGAATTGTACAAACTCGGAGCTAATGTCATCTATCGTTCGCTCGCCGATGTACATGTTTCTGGTCACGCTCATCGCGACGAGCTCAAGCTTATGCTGAGCATAGCCAGGCCGCAGTATTTCATCCCGATGCACGGAGAATTTCGCCAGTTATTTGAACATGCTCAATTAGCTCGCGAGCAAAAAATCAAGGCGGAAAATATCTTTTTACTCAACAATGGCGATGTATTAGAACTCAGCAAAAATTACGCCATGATCAATGGTTATGTACCTGCCGGAGGCACTTTGATCGATGGTTCAGGTATTGGTGATATAGATCAGAGCGTCTTGCAACAACGTCTCCGTCTCGCTGATGACGGAGTAATCTCTGTACACTTGGCGGTCGACGAAGTGAAAAGCAGCCTGTATTGCCAGCCACAATTACAGGCGAGCGGCTTTATCTACGAAAGTGATATCGCCAATATCTTCGAGTTGTGCACTGAACGCATTCAAAAATTCATCGATCGCGTCAACTCTCGCAATCAACCGCTCAGCAAAATGTTGATGTCTGACCAATTCAAAAATCAACTGTTAGATTTCATCTACAACCAAACTGGACGAAAACCTATACTTCTGATCTCGGCGATCAGCATTTCACCGGAGGCAAAATATGAGTTTCAAAACGCCTAAACAACTAAAATCTGAAGATTTTCAAATAGCAACACCCAATATCGAAGAAATTATCGAGAAAGCTAAGGCAGAATTTCAGCACAGCCTCGATTTCCTCGCCAAAATACACGGCACAAATACAGATCTTCGGACGGGAGAAGCTATCGAGGCCGATGATCTAGTCGCTCTGCAATTAGAGAGTGACTTCCCTTATTTCAACGGACAAAACATCCCTTTAAAAGTCGGTGCAAATCTATATTGTAAGGATCTAGAAGAGCAACTGATCGGCAAAAAGGTCGGCGAAGAATTCTCCATAGATGTCGATTATGAAGGCAAACATACAGTTAAAGGATCTATTACCAATGCCAGACGCTCTACTCCAGCTGAGATAAATGATGAGCTAATCCAAAATTATGCAGCTGCTGAAGGAGCTGATCCTAAATATTGCAGTGATCTCACTACTTTTGAAGACAGCCAAATATCAATGTCCGTCTTGGCTCAGCTGCAAGATTTTTTCCAGAATAATTTATTCGGTAATTTGGTGAAGAAATTAGCTGAAGAGTCTGACTTAGTTCTCAGCAATGAAGAAAGACAAGCTAGTTACAATGAGTGCATGCAAGGTATTGCCGCCATCACAGAAGCTCAAAAAATTTCTGAACTAGAAGCTTTTCAGCAGATGATGGGTCCAGAGATCACAGACTTAGATACAGCTAGAGAAAAGTTGCGAGAAACCTCAGACTTTATGGCACTCTTGAATAGATATGCCGCTGAGTTGCTCAGTCAAAGTGGCGAAGAACCCACAGAAGCTGAATACGAAGAAATGCTCAAAGATTTTGTAGCAAGCGAAAACGTACCAGAAGAATTATTACGCCAACAGTTGTCCTACGAACAATACCTCGAGGCTTGTCGTCAAGAATATCTAAATCAGGCTCTATTCCGTGAATATATCGAGTATTTAGATGAGAAATATCTCAAGTATCTATAATTTAAATCTTAACTGCTCAACTAATACTAAACCCTACCTATGCAGTTTATACAAAAAGCTCCCGATATCGGGAGCTTTTAAATTTGGAGCTTGTAAAGGGACTCGAACCCTTGACCTGCTGATTACAAATCAGCTGCTCTACCAACTGAGCTATACAAGCATTAGGATACTCGTCTGATGCTCTTGATCCTAAATCCTACTGCCGGATCTGTCTGAGCAACAAAACTCTGAGCGGTATTATATTCCATATCCATCATCATAGCAACAGCTGCACTGATGGCACAGATCACAGCTTGATCATCTTGTTGAGCACTGTTGACTTTTGGCTGAGTTTGGCTTGCAGGAGATGTTGCTACACTAGCTGATTTTGCCACTGAAGGTGTTGTAGCTTGCTTAGCAAAATCGCCCTGAAAAAACTTACCTAGACGTGAAGCTACCAAGACAGAGATCACAAATCCTAAGAAACCAAAAGCAAAAGCGAAAGCACTGGCTCGCTCACCTGTGAATAGTGATAGATAAAATACTGAGTTCATAATACCCTCCGCTTTTATTCCATCAAGATTTTAACAGCCACCTTGAATTATTTCAATTTGTTTATGCAAATTATTTGGTATTTCGTTGATCAATAAAGCGTTACTGCCCTCAGTGAGCAGACTATTATCCGCCACACTGCCATGTAAATAAACTGACAACAAAGCGGCATCAGCTATGTGCATACAAGTGGTATAACCCAGCATCATACCCGTCAAAGTATCTCCACTACCTGCTCTCGCGAGTTCTTGGTTACCGCTAAGATTGATAAAAATACGGTTGCCTAGCCACTCACCTGTCGCCGAAAAATAAGGGATTACTATCAGGGTGCGATAACCTTTGAGCACGACGATACAATGTGTACGTCTGGCTAATTCAAAAGCTGCTCTCTGACGCTGTCTGAGATCGAGATCTGGTGCCAGACGCTTGAATTCGCCAGGATGAGGAGTCAAGACAATCTCTGCAGGATGACTATGTTTATCAATCTTATTTAAAATTTTTGTCGTTTCCTGATTAACCGACTTATCGCTAATTTCACTACAGGTTGAACTATCACTCTTATCTTCTGCTAAGCGAATAGCTAGACGATGTGCGACGGCTTGTCGTAACTTCTCGGTGTAATCTTCCTGTTTTGCTAGATGATTAAGAGCATCTGCATCCATGATCAAGGGACAATCCGCCTTCAAGGCGTGGTCGATATTTTGAGCTAAGTGCACATCGTTAGCACTTCCACTACCGATGGCGACCGCCTCTACCGCCGATAATTGACTGGAGATACTGTCAGGCCCATTGATTAAGCACTGTGGATATGTACTCAAAATCAACTCAAATTGCCGCTCGTCCGCAGCATAGGCATGAACATAACCCACAGGTGTATGCAGGCATGCATTGATGGCCAAGAGTTCAGCTCCATACATGTCTTTGCTGCCGGCTATGAGCAGAGCTCGACCAGTAGTTCCCTTGTGAGCATTCGGAGCCAGAGCAGGCATTAATTTTTGTGCTAGAGTTTTGTCTGAGAGATAGACGATACCTTGATATTGATGCGGGTCTTTAGACAAGATTAATTTCTGTCGAAGATCTGTGTCCATACTGAGCGGACAGAGTTCCTGCTTTTGATTGTACTGGCTAGTCTCTGGTTCTAAAGCTGCAATTTTAAAAGCTCCCAGAGTGATTACACGATCTGCTGCCAAAGCGAAATCTGCAATTCTGCCATCGTCGTCACAACCTCCCACCAAATCGATAGCGATCAACGAACATATCTTCTCTCTATGTTCATTTATCAATCTGCAGGTTGATTCGACCTCTGCTGGCACTTTGCGCTCTGAATCGTAACCTATGCCGAAGATGGCTTCGACAACAATTAATTTTCTAACCTGTGAAAAATATTCAGCTAGTTCTGAAATAGTTAGTTCGGGCAATTTGAGCTTGCGATAGGCCAGACGATTGATTTCAGCATCACCCTTGAGTTCTCTACCTTCAGTTAAATCTACAACTCGACAAGAAAGGCCGTAAGCATTTAACTGGCGCGCCACTACCCAACCATCACCAGCATTTTGTCCATAGCCGCAAACTACTAAGAATTCTTCATCTTCAGAAACAGTCAGTACAATACGCTCAGCTATGGCACTGCCGGCTTGTTCCATCAAAACTAGCGAAGGTAGGCCGCTGGTAGAATAGTACAGAGCATCTAATTCACGCTGACGATCACTGTTTAATGCTAGAGAAAAGCACGCAGACAAACTTTGATTGTCTCCGTGCTTCTGAGTAAATCTCTTCATTTTTCTTTACAGTACTTTATTGATTTCAGCGACTAAATCTTCATATGATCTAGCACCGACCAGGCGATTGACGACTTCACCATTTTTGAATAAGTACAGTGTAGGAATACTCTTCACTCTATACTTTTCAGCGAGAGCTTGCTCATCATCAACATTGACCTTACAAACTTTGAGACGATCAGCATAATCATCGGAAATTTTTTCTACAACTGGACCAATCATACGGCAAGGTCCACACCACGGAGCCCAAAAATCAACGAGTACAGGCACATCGCTTTGCATTACTTCTGCATCAAATGAAGCGACAGTTATTTCTTTGCTCATAACATCCTCCATATGTAAATTCGTATGCAATAAGGATAGAATTGACTGACCATTGTGGCAAGCAACCGAAGTTTTAAACAACAAAAGAACCGCGAGTAACTTTAGTTACTATAAAAACTCCTGCAAGATAGAGTCCTTGGGAACGTACTCATTAGACATAGAAGGCAATAGATCACAGATCGCGACTAAGCGTTTTGCTTCATGTATAGCAGCTTTAAGATCAGCGAATCCACCATTTTTAATACGTGAATGCGGACTCTTTAGCTCACCTTCTTGGTACGCCCTTATTCCTTGCTCTAATAGTTTTTTGGCCTGTGGAGCTATTACACATAGCTCATAGGGCAGAGCTGAATTGACGAAATAATCTGCAGCTTCTAAGTAAGTGTCCATAACTTGTTTTTCATGCAGATCGATCATCGGCCAATAATCTAAAGTCATGATCGCCGATGATTGACGATGGATTACATCGCGACATATACGGCGTAACTTACGTAAATCAGTACCACGCAAGAGCATATCTGCCGAGTGGTAAAAACGCAAAAATGGACGGATGAATAACTTTATGACCTGACTTTGGTCGATATTGCCGATAACCTCTGAAGCTAGACCGTGCAAACCTTCCACCATCAACACATCATCGTCATCAATCCTCAGCTGGCGTTCAGGCAAGTAGATACGTCTACGTTCCTTGAAGGAAAAAGTTGGGAGAGAGACTTCTTCACCTGCCAGCAGTTTATTGACATGCTCAGTAAACAAGGTGAGATCTAGAGTATTGACACTCTCGAAATCAGGTCTTCCCTGTTTATCATAATCAAGTGGTTTTTCGTAGTAATAATCATCGAGTGAGATCAGGTGCATGGTTCGACCCGCAGCTGTAATCTCCCTCACAAAGTGATTGGAAAAGGTAGTTTTGCCAGAACTAGTTGGTCCAGACAAAACGACTAGTTTCAATTTGTTGTCGAGAGTTCGTTCAGTTATTTCACGAACTTGGTTGCGAAAAGCTTCTTCACAACGTGTTACAAAATCTGCAAAACCAGCTTCAATCTCTTGATTGAGCTCATTGAGTGTCAATACTTGGACATTATCTAAAATGGCCATATTACTCTATGATTTTAATGTTCTCAGCGTAATTATCAGACTGTGGGCGATCGATCTCAAAACTATCTGAGGTGGAATAAACACGCATAGTGACAGCGCTGTAATCAGTCTTATCATCACCTAGGACCTCAGAACGCAAGCGACAATATTCGTCGAATAGTTTCGCCACCAACGCCTGATCAGCTTTTTGAACAACGACAGTCACAAGACTGTTGTCGCCACGTTGAATGTCAAAGTTCTGACCTAAACTTAACTGATCTGCCTTGAGGTCAGTATTGGCTGACAGCACTTTCGAAAATTCATCATTAAGTTGACTGCGTACGCGATCACGTGGGATTACAAAGGGCAGTGTGACAGCGAAGAATGCGACAATGATCAAGACGATCACAGCTAAGAATTTCACTCTCTGACTAGAGGACAACTTGGTATTCGGCAATTTTTTGTTCTGTGCTTTAAACACAGGTTTATCTGCAGTGGTGTCTGTCTGTTTATTACCTTTTTTGCTGACATTGTTAAATACAACTTTTTGTTGACCTACAGGACTCAATTGCGGGCCATTGTATTCTGGTTGCTGTTCATTTAGATATGTATGCCCTTCATCGTTCTCATACAAATCGAATGCTTCTTGTTTAGGGAATACACAGTTACAAAACACGCAATGAGCTTGATCTTTCTTGGTGTCCACTAAAATCAATGAACCACAATTTTTACATTTACCCAGTTTCGCAGCCATTTTGCCTCCAAATAATGATAACTTTATGTATTATAGTTGTCACAAGCCTAAAGTGCAATTTAAGGATATGGATAGAGATACTTTTTATATGCAATTAGCCCTACGAGAAGCAGAGGCAGCTAAGGAACGTGGCGAGGTGCCCGTCGGCTGTTTGATCGTCTGTGGCGATGAGGTAGTAGCGACCGGCAGCAATTGTCGTGAGAGCGATGTTGACCCCACCGGTCATGCTGAGATCATAGCTCTACGCTCTGCCTGTAAAAATCGCAAGTATTGGAGATTGGCAGATTGTGAGATGTATGTCACGCTTGAACCCTGTGTGATGTGTGCTGGAGCCATCATGCAAGCTCATGTCGCTCGTCTGGTTTATGGTGCTTATGATCCCAAAAATGGTGCTTGTGGCAGCAATCCCCTAGGCAACTTATTCGATAGCTCTGTAAACCATCATACTGCCGTTGAGGGTGGTATACTGGAAAAAGAATGCGGAGAGATCCTACGGAGTTTTTTTCGTGAAAGAAGACAACAAAATTCAAAAGAATGAAATACTTAAGCATGACGCTTTAGGCAAATTCTTAGCTAGGATAGGTACTTTCATTTTCAGCCACTTAGCAACTTTGCGTTACCACGGCGTAGAAAATGTACCGTCTGATGATTCGTGCGTCCTAGCTGCAAATCATCAGTCATTTGTCGATGCCTTGCTGATCGCTAAGGGCTTGAATAAAACTCAACGTGACAAAGTCTCTGCCATCGCTGCTGCTGATCTCGCTACTAAATACGGTCTTTTCGGGAAGATTATGTTACGTTTTTGTCCCATCATACCTGTTGATCGCAGCTCTAAACGATCAGCTATCAAGACCTTGATCAAGGCCCGCAACGCCTGTCAGGCAGGTAATATAGTTTTGGTGCATCCTGAGGGAACACGCACATCAGACGGCTTGCTCGGAGAGATACAGAGCGGAGCTGCCTACATCGCCCAAAAAGCAAACAAGCTATTAGTTCCCGTCTATATAGCTGGAGCTTATAAATTCTTCTCTCGGCACATGTCCATGCCACGCTTAAAAGATCCTGACACCAAGAGGCGTCATCATATCGATATCTATTTTTTAGAGCCACTCAATCCCGCAGATTTCGATGATGTGCATGCTCTAAATAATAAACTCTCTGCCGTATTGCACACTGCAGAGAGCAAATATCTTCGTTAAACTTTCTCCATTACAGTTCGATAACCACGCTGATAACTTTGAGTTATCAAACCTTTCTGCGGGAAATCAGTAGCCTGGATAATATCGACGATGAGGTCACGATCACCTTCGATCTTCAGTTCTAATTCTTCACTCTTTAACGGCATGAGATTGAAAAATTTGCTGCCATAATTTCTATCTTTAAGGCAGGTTTCAATCAAGAGCTTAGCCGACTCATAGCACTGTTCAGCGATAGCAGACCAAGCCTGCTCAGGATTTTCAGCAATAATTTCCGCCAGTTCACCCGTTTCAAAAAACTTATGTAGATAAGAGGTGCATTGCTTGATCTGACGGCGACGGCTTCCCTGCATAGCAAAGGTTTTTATATAAATCCAAAAGCCTAGAAACTTATCGCCTGGCCTCTGTGATTTGCGATCGATAGGGGCATGACGAAACTCAATTATTCTCTGCTCTATGTTCATCTTTTATCTCCGAATAATACTCAATAGTTTTTCCTGTAACTTGACAGCCTCACGCATACCGATGGCAATACCCGTCACATAGTAAGCGAAAATCGTGATAGACATCTGCACAGCATAGACCAGTAACTGAACAATTTTATGACTGGGTCTGATACCGAGCATGGATAAAGCAAAACTGACCACACTTGCTACCAGAGCACAGATAACTACGCGCACTGCAAATGGATATATACGATAAGGTCTAGCTGCTGGGACATGCTTTTTGTAGAGAGCAAATAGAAGCATGGCACTGATCACGCTGTAGCTGGCATGAGCCATAGCTATACCGGTGATTCCTAGATCAAAGGTTTTGACATAGATAAAGCAAAATAGCGGATTGAGGACTAAACTGACCACACCGATAAAAAGAGCTAGACGCGTCACTTTGCGAGCAAAGAAAGCACAATTAGTTAGATAGACCACAGTCTGGGCTAACATGCTGATACAAAACCATACTAGTACATGACCTGTAACTGCTACTTGCTCATCGGTATAAGTTTCACTGTTCCACTGGAAAATAGCCTGTACTGTCTGGAAATTATAGAAAGCAAAACCGATTGCAAAAGGTGCTATATAATACACGGCCTTGCGTAGACTATCTGTATAGAGAATACGAACTTGTTGAAAGTCTCTTTTAGCAAAGAAGCCAGTCAGATTCGGCAACATAACGCTACCTATGGCAACTGCCAAAACACCATACGGCAAAGACCATATCGTATTCGCTTGTCGCAAAGTAGTAGGTGCACCGACAAATTGATTGGCGAAACTATTCATGATGATATTGTTTAAGTTCAAGACAGATCCAGATAACAATGTGGGCAGAGCTAAGCGAACTAAATGTCTAAAGCCAGGATGTTGGTAGTCAAAATTCAATCGCAGCCAAACCAACTCACGACGTGCTAAAACGAGAAGATAGAAGAGATAAACACTAGCAGCACCGACGACACCATAGGCGACATATCTAAGATTTTGATCGCTGGGAGCCCCTAGTTTTATCAGGGCGAACATGTAGACAACATTGTAGATAGTAGAGCCGAATGCTGGGAAACCAAAATGCTTGTAGGCGTTGAGAACTCCATTCAATAATCCTACTAACATCATCACTATGCACTGTAACAGTAAAATACGAGATACTGGAATGGCTACAGAGATCACTTGAGAATCTTTGTTGGGGTTCATGATTTGAATCAACCAAGGCATCAATATGGCGATGACACCCATAATCACTACCACAGCAGACATAAAGATGGAGATAAAGATATTGACAGATTCCCAGGCCTGCTTCTGTCGATCACGCTCAATGCCAGCTGATAGCGTAGGCATAATGGCTGCAGCGACAGCACCACCCAACAACAATTCATACAAAAGATCGGGGATCAAGAATCCGACGTTATAGGCATCAGAATATACGCCGTAACCAAGTTTAGGTATGATGAGTATTTCACGTAAAAAGCCAGTGATCTTAGAGAGCGTCAAGCCTACCATTGAAATCATGGTAGCGCGAGCGATAATGCGAGCACTGCCAGCTTTGATGTTATGTGTACGACGAATGGATCTGGTCATAAAAAAGTCTCCGTATAGTAGTGATAAAAATTTTAGCACATCTATGCGGAGATTAGTTCAAAATAGCACTGATAGCTATAAAGTGTTCCTGCCAGTGCAATCCTAAATAAGTGTATTGTCAACTAATTTGACTTATTGTCTTGTGAACCTAAAGTTACAGTGATTTCATTCACCTTTTCATCGCGGTAAATCTCCAGTTTCACTTCATCTCCGACCTTAAGTTTTTTGATCTCGTTGTTGATATCCATCGGCTCACGCACTCTCTGCTCGTTAAAGCTAATAATGATATCTCCTTTACGTAAATCTGCCTTCTCTGCAGCACTGCCAGGGATTACTTCAGTTATATATATACCGCCAAAATCATTGGGACCCACAAATAGCTGTTTGCCTATAGAAACACCCTTGATTCCAAGAACTGCACGATCTTTGACATAACCATATTCAATGAGGTCATCGATAATAGGTTTGGCCGTATCGATGGGTATGGCAAATCCCAAACCTTCGTAGACTGACTTGCCTGACTCACTCATCGATAGTTTAGCGGTGTTGATGCCAATTACTTGACCACGACTATTGAAGAGTGCTCCACCTGAATTGCCTTCATTGATAGCAGTATCAGTCTGTAAGAGAACCATCTGTAATCCCTGTACATTGATTTCACGTTCAAGTGCAGAGATTATACCTGCTGTTACTGTACCGCTGAGATTACCAGAAGGATTACCGATAGCAACAGCTAGCTCTCCTACTTGCAAATCGGCTGATGAACCTAATTCTACAGGCTTATAACCACTACCTTCCATCTTCAATACTGCTATATCATTGAGCGGATCAGAGCCTACCAATTCTGCAGATTGGCTAGAACCATCATTTAAGACGATCTTTATATTGTTAGTATCATGTATAACATGCTCGTTTGTTACTACATAGCCATCTTCAGAGATGATAAATCCTGAGCCAGCTGAGTGTCCGATCATAACACCATACTGGGTTTCTAACTCTTTATCACTGGTGATAGCTACCACGCCCTCTTTGGCATTTTCAACAATCTCAGGGATACTCAGATTTTTGATATCTCTACGCTGAGCTGCTTCCTCTTTGGTGTAGAAGCTAGGTACTTTACGCTGGCTAGTATCACCATCTTTTCTATCGTTGTCTAGCTCCTTTTTATCAGCATAGTTTTTGCTGTCATCTTTATCGTAATCATCGTCACGATCATGATCTCCACTCAAGTAACTCACAATTTTGGCATGCTTTTCATGCAGCTGAGGATATAATCTCACCCCGATGAAAATTCCTGCAAATAAAACAAGAACTAAGAGCACCAACAACCAGATCAAGCGACCCTTTCGCTTCCGCTTCGGTTTAGAAGCAGCAGTAGCGACTATACCTTCTTCTACATGATACTGAGGTACTGTCTGATAAGTAACTGGTTGTTGTTGATCTTGGGGTAAATGATTGCACTCAAAACGTTGATTATCACTCATAAGATTGCCTCTTAACTAAAATTTCAAAATTATTATCCACACATTCTGTGTCGTAATCTAAATTGAATTGGCAACAATTCCGACTAAAATATGGCAGTTTTGTGAACTAGCGGGTCAAAGTGGTCTTGCGTTCAGTGTGCGACAGAATATACGAGACTAATAAACTCAAAAAATTGTGTATCCACTTGATCGCTAACAACAGTAAGATGGGAAGAGCTATCAAGAACACTAGCAATAACATCCCTAAAAACGCGATAGTGATGCAGCCGATGGCGACACCTACTAAGGTAGACAGCAAACTTTCCTGGGTGATGAAAATATGCGAACTCTTCTCGATTACGCCTTCGGCAAACTGAATGGCCGTCTGCAACATAAAAGCGATGTCAAAAGTTATATGCGGCAAAATCACATGAGAAAAACATGCTATAGCAAAGATATATTGCACACTAAACAACACGAGGATCAGAATTTTGATCGCCAAGTGGCAGCGATGGTAAAAAGCTGACACTATCGGCAGAGCAAGAGTAAGCAAAATAGTCATCGCAAAAAGCAGAGCAGATGGCAGATTGCTTACCTTAAAAATAAAACCTTTACCAGCTAAAGCTAAGCCAAAACCCAGTAACAAAAACAGTGACAGCAACAGATAAACACTGCGAATAGTTTTTGCTCTAACATCTGAATCTGTCCAAACTTTGCCTAGAAAAAATCCCTCTAAAAAGTCCATAGCTACCTACAGTTCAAAATTCAACATATTTGGGATGATTATACCATTTACTCAGCACTGCAATCGAGTAGACTAGAATCGATAAAATAAAGGCCTAAATTACTTCTTGAGCTAACTTGCTGATTTTTTTAAAACGGTGATTGATACTGCTCTTGCTTAGAGGAGTCGACAGTAGTGCACCGAGTTCTCGCAGTGATAGTCCTGGGTTTTGTTCCCGTAAGTCAATGAGTTCAAGACTCAGAGCATCGAGACGTCCCTCTGCTTTAGCATCTCGTATTAGTTTGATATCAGCCAATTGTTTAGCTGTGCTATCTGCCTGACGCTGTAGATTGGCATTATCACAATTCACAATGCGATTGATTTGATTGTTGACTTCACGTTGTACGCGTGCTGCTGCAAAAGTGAGCAAAAAATTATTGAGCCCGAGCAATTGCAGAAAATCTTGCAATTGATCATTGCCTTTGAGATAAAGAACACAAGCACCACGTCGATAGACCACACCTGGACTGAGGTTGAGACATTCTAAAAACAATCCCAGCCAATTCGCTGTCTCTTGATCACCGATTACAAATTCTAGATGACAGCGTTCTTCGGGCTCAGAAATACTGCCACCTCCTAAGAAAAATCCGCCGATAATGGCACGCGTCTGAGACAGGGCATCTTCTACTGCTGCTTCATCATCACTGAGCAATTGTTCAGCTAGAGCCTCTACATCATCGCGGATCAGACGCAGGATATCTCGTTCCAGACGACGATAGAGATCACCGCGCCAAATCACAGAAGAAAACTCACGGCAACGTTGCTCTGGCGATACTCTATACAACTCTAAAGTTTTATCTACTAAAAAATCGATGACCTGCGGATAACGACTATGGAAAGCCAATTGATTGCGATCACGTCGATACACTGATGCACAACAAGCAAAAAAAGCGAAGGTCGAATAATCTGGGCGTGTAGCTAGGTCAGTCAAAAAATCTAAACGCAAGCGCGAAGCAAAACTCAGATCTTCAGAATTATTCAAATTTTTGTCTGCTGTTGGGTTCACTGGCTACTCTATTCTCGATGGTATTTATGGCTCATTCTGAATTCAGCTATTTCTATTTATACTGATCTTCATCCGTCTTGAGATCGCGGTGGTAGACGATGGTCGCGTAATCATTTGGTAGATGCGCACCTATATATTCGGCTAAAGCAACCGAGCGATGACGTCCTCCACTGCATCCGACAGCGATCGATAGACGACTCTTCCCCTCTTTTCTATATAGAGGCAATAGATATTCTAGCAACTGTAACTGCTTAGTTAGATAGATCGTACTCTCAGGCTGTTCTAGCACATAGTCACGAACTTGCGGGTCTAGTCCTGACTGCGGTCGCAATTCAGGTAGATAATAGGGATTGGGTAAAAACCGTACATCCAAAACCAAATCTGCATCCGAAGGCAAGCCGTACTTAAAGCCAAAGGACTGCACAAATATATTCATCTGTTTGTGATCACGTACTGCTAGACTATTGAGCAAAATATCACGTATCTGGCTACTAGTGGTATTGGAAGTATCTATGATTTCATCCGCGATACCGCGCAAAGGAGCTAAACGCTGTTTTTCAGTACGAATGGCTTCAGTCAAACTACACTGTAAAAGATTAGCTAAAGGATGATTGCGACGGCTGAGTTTGTAACGAGAGATAATAACTTTTTCTTCAGCTTCAAGGAAGATGATCTTAGCTTCAGGAACTGCTGAAGTTATAGTGGACAAAGAAGCTGCCACGCCACCAAAACGCGACATACTGCGTACATCCATCACCAGTGCCAGTCCTTGATTGCTATTAAAATTTTTATTTGCTTCCGTAAAGGTGCTGTCGTTGAGAGAGGTGACCAGACCTTGCAACAACTGAGGAGGAAGATTGTCGATACAAAAATAGCCTAGATCTTCTAGGGCTTTTGCTACAGTACTCTTGCCCGCACCGGACATGCCTGTAATGACTACAATCTCCATAGGTTTCTACCAATCTCCGATAAAACGCACTTCAGCTTCTAATTCGACATCGAATTGTCTAGCGACTTCCGCTTTGACGTGATCGAAGACAGCCTTGATCTCGTTCGCCGTAGCACCACCATAATTGACTATAAAGCCAGCATGCCGAGCGGAAATACCAGCTTGTCCACTACGCCAACCTTTGAGTCCAGCATCACTGATCAACTTACCTGCAAACATGCCCTCCGGTCGTTTAAAAGCACTGCCTGCGCTGGCTAATTCTAATGGTTGGACAGTGCGACGACGAAGTTGCAATTCATTCATCGCTGCATATATCTCTTGTCGCTCTCCTGGTTGTAGCGAGTAGGCAACACGTAAAATCAAACTCTGAGGGTGATCAGCAAAATAGCTATGGCGATATCCAAAATTCAAATCCTTCGCCTCTTTACGTTGCAACTTGCCCGTCTCATCGAGATACTCCACATAGGAAATACAATCACCGACTTGACCATCATAGGCACCGGCATTCATGCGTGTTGTGCCGCCAACTGTACCGGGTATACCGCAAGCAAATTCCATGCCGCTGAGATTATGTCTAGCTGCAGCTGCAGCGACTTCACAGATATTGGCTCCTGCTTCAACTAGGAGGCAATTATCATCTACTAATTTAATTTTGTGCCAGTGATCCACCAAACAAACTGTCAGACCTGGTAGACCACGATCAGACACTAAAACATTGGCACCACGTCCGAGAATATTGACAGGTATTTTTTCACTGTATGCATACTGCAAAACAACTGCTAATTCATCGCTATCGAGAGGTGCATACAACGCTTCTGCTGCTCCGCCTGCCCGAAAATAGACTCTTTCTGCAAGCGGAACTGAAAAATTGATGTGGTCACCAGCTAACTCACAAAGTCTATCTCTTTGGCTAACTGATAAAACGGTAGTCTGTCTATCTTTTTCACTGTGTGAATGCATAGTACCTCACTAAGCTAAAAATGATCTATCAGTTTGGCATCTCTTGATTGAATATACGATCAGTTAGAGCTCTGGCTGCGTTGTAACCCATGGACTTCTGACGGAAATTGATGGCTGCAGCTTCGACTATGATAGCCAAGTTACGACCTGGCATGACAGGCACGGTGATCGAAGGGACTTGTATACCCAAAATATTGGTCGTCTCCTCGATCAGACCCAGACGATCATAGACCTTCTTCTCGTCCCATAGCTCTAAATTCATCACTAGATGGATATTCTCCTGCATCTTGACAGATGAGACACCGTAAAGTTCTTTTACATCCAAAATACCTAATCCGCGGATCTCAATCAGGTGACGAATCACATCAGGAGCGCTGCCTATCAGAGTGGTATCAGAGACTTTGCGCACTTCTACCAAATCGTCGGCGATGAGACGGTGTCCGCGTTTGACGATCTCTAACGCTGTCTCAGACTTACCGACACCGCTGTCACCTAGAATCAGAATTCCCTCACCATAAACTTCGATAAAAACTCCATGCATGGAGATGCGCTCAGCTAACTCGACATTGAGATATTTGACTAGAGTGCCGATAAATGAAGAAGTTCCTTCGCTGGTACGCAGGACGGGAGTCTCATACTTATCAGCTATTTTCAACAAAGTGGGATCAGGGATATGATTGCGACTGAGAATAATACAAGGTATACCTGTTGCAAACAACGCGTTATAACGAGCATAGCGTTCGGTCGGCGATAGTGAATTGACGAAGGATGTCTCCATATTGCCGAGTATCTGAATACGATCTGGGCCGAAGTGATCATAGTTGCCCGCTAATTGCAGACCAGGACGTGTGACATCGGGCACCATAATCCCGATAGAGTCTACCTTATCGTATCCACGAAGAATTTCTAGTTTGAATTCTTGGACTATTTTACTTAATTTAACCTTGTTCACAGGTACCTCTTTCTGTGGACTTTATCCTCATTAAGTATAACGCATATAGTCATTTTTGGAGATTATGTTTAAGATAATTCGTATTGTGAAAAATTAGGAGCTAAGTATGTCTAAAACAGTGGTGGGAGATTTCACTAAGGGAAGCGTGGCACAAAACATTATGCGTATGGCTTGGCCATTGATCTTCGCTCAGATAGTCAGTGTTCTGTACAACATCATCGATCGTATGTTCATCGGTCATCTGCCAGGCATAGGCGGTGTGGCCTTGACTGGACTCGGCATCGTTTTCCCGTTCATCTCCTTGATCAACGCCTGCGCCAACTGGATCGGACAAGGTGGATCTTCATTCTTCTCCATCGAACGCGGTCGAGGCGATGTCGATAAGGCTCGCCTCATATTGGGAAATTCCTGCAGCTTGATCCTGATGTTCTCTGTAGCACTGATGCTTTTAGGTTATACAGCAGAGACACCTTTGCTAAAACTTTTCGGCAGCACACCTGAAACTTTTGAATACTCAGCCACCTATCTACGTATTTACTTGTTAGGCACGCCCTTTCAATTGATCAGCATCGCTCTCAATGCTTTTATCTCTGCACAAGGATTCGCCGCCATCGGTATGCTATCAGTAATTATCGGTGCAATCTTAAATATTTTCTTAGACTTTATCTTGATCAGCATCCTCAATATGGGGGTCAGCGGAGCCGCCATCGCTACCATCATCTCACAGATGGTATCAGCGATTTGGATTGTCAGCTTCCTCAGCGGTAAACGCACATTAATACGGATAGAAATCAACAAACTCAAACCCAATATTTTCATCATCAAACAAATACTCAACATCGGTCTAGCTAACTTCTTTTTCCAGGCAAATGATACACTGGTGCAGACGGTCAGCAATCATATGTTGCTATCATTTGGAGGTCACGTATTCGTCGGAATCATGACTGTCGTCATGTCCATAATGATGGTGTTCGCACTGCCTTTGTCTGGCTTATCTAATGCTGTTAAGCCTTTTCTCAGTTTTAACTATGGAGCAGGTCGTACCGACCGCATGATCGATGGTATCCACTTCATGCTCAAGTGCACTGTCGGTAGCTGCTTAGTCACCACCATCATTGTGTTGAGTCTGCCACGACTTCTGTTGAGCTTGTTCACTTCTAATCCGCTGTATGTAGAACAAGGTATTTTGCCGCTGCGTCTCTTCTTCGTTTTCTTCACTTTTATGGCACTGCAAAATACCGGTCAAGCAACTTTCACTGCATTGGGCTTAGCCAAAGAAGCGACTTTTTTCTCACTGTTACGTAAAGTTTTTGTGATTATACCCCTGACTATCGTCTTACCTTACATCATGGGTATCAATGGCGTTTTCATAGCCGAAGCTATTTCTCAATTAACAGTCGGTAGCATTTGCTACGCTTCTATGCACCATCGAGTAATCAAACGCGTTCGAAACAACATACCGCTTCGCTTATAGTTAAGCAGGTTAATTTTTCTCCTCCTTTGCTATTGCAAAAAATTTTTTTGCTGTTATTATGCTTCATTAAATATGGAGAATATGTAAAGGAGGTCTTATGCCCTACACTGAATTACTCAAATTGATCGGTATCGTCATAGTCATTATCGGCTTCGTGCTCAAACTCGATACCCTGGCGACAGTAATCGTCGCTGGCATCGCCACCGCTTTAGTGAGTGGCATGTCATTACAAGAAATCTTTTCCAATCTCGGTACGGCATTCATCAACAATCGCCTAGCGACCATCTTTGTTCTAACTCTGCCCATCGTCGGCTCGCTCGAACGTTATGGACTCAAGGACAAGGCGGTTGACTTCATCAAAAAATTCAAGGCGGCTACGGCTGGTAAGGTCATCTTCCTCTATGAGTTGATACGCACACCTGCTTCCGCCCTGTCACTGCGTATCGGTGGTCATGCACAATTCATCCGTCCTCTGATCAACCCCATGGCGCAGGCAGCAGCTGTCGCTAAGTACGGTGAGATCTCAGAGAAATCTGAAGAAGATATCAAGGCTGTCGCTTGTGCGGTCGAGAACTACGGTAACTTCTTCGCACAAAACTGTTTCCTCGCCTCATCTGGTACCTTGCTCATCGTATCGACACTGGTAGAACAAGGATTTGATCAGGTTACACCTGCCAATGTAGCGTTGTGGTCAGTGCCCATCGCAGTCATCTCTGTGGTGCTCGGCTACTTGTTCACCTACGCTCTCGACAAACGCATTCACCGCGGTATCTCACACAGAGATATCAAGAAAATCAACAATTAGGAGGTAACTATGTTTTTATTATCTGCCACACCAGAAGTAGATAATTGGAAAATAGTTTCCAACTATCTATCAGAATTTTTCTATATATGTATCGGTCTTATTTTTGTCGCGGTAGCTTTCCACTGCTTCAAAACAATCGAGAACAACAAACGTTACACCACAGCTGCTTTCTGGCTGATCTTAGCTCTCACCTTCATCGCTGGTCCACATGTACCCGCTGAAATTACCGGTGCTTCACTGGTGGTGCTGGGTCTTTTGACTGCTTTCAACCGTGTAGTAGCTACCAGGCACAATACTCCTAAGCCAGAAGAAACTAGAGCTAATGCAGATCGCATCGGTTACAAAATATTTGTGCCTTCATTAGTGTTGGCAATCGGTGCTTTCCTAGTCGCTACCTTACTACCTAAATTGGGCGGCAACAATTCCATCGGTATCTCAGCAATTTTTGGTTTTATCGCTCTTATCATAATCACCAAAACTTCACCTAAGAGTGCACTCAAAGACGGGGTTCGTCTGATGGACAATGTCGGCACCACCAGTATCTTGCCCCAATTGTTGGCTGCTCTGGGTTTGATCTTCACCAAAGCTGGCGTAGGCGATATCGTCTCCTACGGTGTTTCACACGTTGTGCCTGAATCTTCCAAACTGATTGCTTGTGTAGTCTACTGTTTGGGCATGGCGATATTCACCATTATCATGGGCAATGGTTTCGCCGCCTTCTCCGTCATCACTGTCGGTATCGGCGTACCTTTCTTGATCCAAAACGGTGCTGACCCTGTGATAGTCGGTGCTCTCGGCTTGACTGCTGGTTATTGTGGTACTCTACTCACCCCGATGGCTGCCAACTTCAATATCGTTCCTGCGGCATTGCTCGAGACCAAGGACAAGTACTCCATCATCAAGTCGCAAGCACCTTATGCTGCTGTGCTCTTGTGCGTACACATCGTTCTGATGTATGTATTTGCCTTTTAGAGTCAAACCTACAGATTTAAGAATAAGGAGCTATTATGAAAATTTTGATTACAGCTTTTGACCCTTTTGGTGGCGATGACATCAACCCTGCTCTCGAGGCAGTCAAAGCCATCGACGAAAACAATCTATCTGGCATTGAGTTGACCAAACTAGAGGTGCCAACTGTTTTCGGTAAATCTATAGATACGCTCAAACAACAATTGAGCAAAAATGAATACGAAGCAGTGCTCTGTGTCGGACAAGCAGGTGGCCGTTTTGGACTGACTCCTGAGCGAGTTGCCATCAACGTTGATGACGCTCGCATCCCCGACAATGAAGGCAATCAACCAATAGATGAAAAGATCTTCGCCGATGCTCCCAATGCTTATTTTGCGACTCTGCCGATCAAAGCGATGGTCAGCGCTGTCAAGGCCAAGGGTTTACCGGCAAGCGTCTCCAATACCGCTGGTACTTTCGTATGCAATCACCTCATGTTCGGTGCTCTTCATCTCTGTGCGGAAAGCAAGTGTCGTGCTGGCTTCGTCCATGTACCCTTCATCCCAGAACAAGTAGTAGAACGTGCCAACACCGCTTCTATGTCACAAGCTGACATAACTCGTGGCCTAGAAATTATGTTGCAAGCCATCGCAGATCACACCGAAGATATCACGGTTGGCGGTGGCGCCATCTGTTAACACCATTAGAACAAGAGCCGTGACCACTGGTTACGGCTCATCTAATTGAGCATAAGATAGGAAGATATGTTAAAACCAACACAACCTCATCCCTTATTCGTCTACGGTTCACTGTTAAGTGGCTTTTATAATTCTCGAGATTATTTGACCGACAAAGTCGCTAAACGAGAAACAGCCTACTTTAGAGGCACTCTCTATCACCTGCCCGAAGGCTATCCTGCCCTCTTGCCTGGGAATGATAAAATCATCGGCGAATTAGTTTATCTTAAAAATTTTGCTGATATAGCCTCCATAGACGAATTAGAGGAATATTTCGGCGAAAACCACCCAGATAATATCTACTGCAGACAGCTAGTACAAATTGAAAAAACCGATGGCACCAATGAATCCGCTTATGTCTATCTATATAATCAAAGCATCGATGAATCATCGGGGGCTATTTATCTGCCCGGAGGCGACTGGCGTTCCTTCATGCAAGAAAAAGAGCACTAGGTCAACCTGTGCTCTCTGATTTATTTATCTTTTTTATTCTGGTGTTTCTCCAGCAATTATCATCTCTGTAGCACCAAGTTTTAAAAGCTCAGCTACTATCTTCTGATGCAACTCCTGTAAGCCTTGACCTGTTGTCGCTGAGATTTCAAGCACATCATTATCTCTACTTCCTTTGAAATGCAAAAACAATCCCTGATCAACTTCAGACACCTTGTCTATTTTATTTAATACACAAATACGGGGAATCTCTAACGCACCTAGATCTCGTAGGAGATCTTCGCATACCGCAATACCGTCGATGGCATAAGGATCAGAGGCATCTACTACATGCAGAATTAGATCAGCATACACGGCTTCTTCGAGTGTGGATTTAAAAGCTTCGACTAAATGATGTGGTAATTTGCGGACAAATCCTACCGTATCCGTCATCAAAACTTGTTCCTGCAGCTCAGGTACATAATATTTACGTGTAGCTGGATCGAGCGTAGCGAAAACTTTATCTTCGGTCAGCAAATCACTCTTGCACAGAGTGTTCACTAAGGTGCTTTTGCCTGCATTGGTATAACCGACAACAGCTACGGTGAAGACTGAATGGTCGCGTTTACGTTTAGCATGGGCTAGTTCACGACGTTTCTCCATCTGCTTCAGCTGTTTTCGCAGAGTATTGATGCGATTGCGAATATGTCTGCGGTCTCGATCCATAATCGTCTCACCGGGACCACGTGTACCGATACCACCTCCGGTACGTGAGTGAAAACCTACTTGAGCTTGTAATCTAGGCAATAAATATGCTTGCTGTGCTAGTTCAACCTGCAATTTACCTTCAGCAGTTTTAGCTCTTCTAGCAAAAATATCTAGAATCAACAAGCTGCGATCTACAACTTTTATGCGGCAAAAATCTTCAATATTGCGTAGCTGTGCCGCACTCAATTCATCGTCGCAGATCAAGAGATCGGCTTCTAATTGTTCAGCCATATCCTTGAGCTCTTGCAATTTACCCTTGCCGAGATAAGTAGCCGCATCTAAGCGCGGACGTCGTTGTAGCATCTTGCCGACGACAATTGCATTGGCAGATTCAGCTAATTCACAGAGTTCATTGAGCGAACGCTCTGGATCATTTTTACGATCAGGCAAAGACACAGCAAAACAGAGAGCCTTCTCCTGCTCTGCTCGCTTAAACGGTACAAATACTCCTTGTGTTTTTTTCGCCAAATCTTATTCCTTCTTTTATTTGATTTCGCCAGATTTAATTTTATCAACTAAATCCTGTAGTGCTTCTTTTTGTAAAGCTCCAGGTACAGCTCCAAGAATTTTACCATCTTTAATGAATATGGAGGTAGGAAATGACGTAATCCTATACTGCGAATACAATTCCCCAGACAAGTCAAAGAGGATAGGATACTGCATATCATTTTCTTCGATAAAGCTCATTAACTCGTCGACACTAAGATCCGAGGCTCTTTTGTTCTGCTCATTATAGGGATTGGAAACACCGAGGATGACAATATCTTTTTGATTCTTACCCCATTCATTGTAAAGTTCATTCAGTGTCGGTATCTCTGCACGACAGGGCCCACACCATGTCTGCCAAAAATTGAGCATGACGATTTTGTCATCATAATCTGACATCTTGATCTTATTACCGTGTTGATCTTCTAATTCAAAAGATACAGCAACTTGTTTGCTCTCTTCCTCGTCTGTACTAGCCTGATCTGCACGGGTTGAAGTTGTAGTGACACTCTGAGTTTGCTCGCTAGAACTTGCAGTGACAGTATTGTTTTGCTCGCTCACATCTGTATTGCCACTTTTATGCGAGCAACTTACCAGTAATATACAAGTAAATAATGATATCAATAATACGAATAATTTTTTCATTTTATCCTCCCACTAAGTTATTGAAAAAGATGCTCAGACGATTGAAGCCACCGGTAATAATCAAAATGCCGATCAAAATCATCAAGACTGCTCCACATTTGACCATCGCCTGCATAAAGTACGGATGACGTTTGAGTTTATCTAAAATTTGTGTCGCGAGGAAACCGGTCAGCCAGAATACCAGTATGAATCCTAGAGAATATAGACCGATGTACATATATGCTAACTCGGCTTGACTTCCCGCTAAAAACAGCACACTTGCCAGCGTCGGCCCAACACAGGGGGTCCAGGCAAAGCTGAAGAAAAATCCCAACAAAAAAGCGATCAAGGGGTTCATCTGCCATTTCAAAAGATCTGGCCCAAAGCGATATTCACGCATCAACAGATGACTGCCAAACAGCTGGATTAGTCCAAAAATGATGATAATAACGCCGCCGATAAGACTCAGAACAGGCTTGATATCCACCAATATTTTGCCCAGACTGGTGAAACCGAATCCTAACACAAAGAACGCAGTGGCGATCCCTACAGTAAACAAAAGTATGTTGAGGAATTTGCTTATCTTGCTGCGCTCAACTTGTATATCCTGACCATTACCAGTCAAATAAGCTAGATATAGAGGAACCAGCGGTAGAACACAAGGAGAGAAAGAACTGATCAATCCTTGCAATAAAACAGTGACAGCTGTCACGCTTTCAGTAATTTGCGTATTTAGCATGTTGACTCCTATAGTTACCTAATTTTCATCAGGTAACAAACTTGCTGGTGATTATACAGGCAATAAGCCAATATCCACTCAATCGATAGAAGTTAGTATCATATGTATTTTTATAATTTAGGAGATTAGCTTAAACTTTCTTAAACTTTTACTCATAGAAAGACGTATATGCAAGAAAAAGTTATACAAAACCATAACGAAAGATTCAGCTCACGTTTAGCCTTTTTACTCTTATCTGCTGGCTGTGCCATCGGGCTAGGCAATGTCTGGCGTTTTCCTTACATAGTCGGCAAAAACGGCGGTGCCATATTCGTGATCATCTACTTGGTATTTCTGTTCATTTTGGGCATACCCATCATGATCACCGAACTCGCTGTCGGTCGTGCCAGTCAAACTAGTTCTGTTAAATCCTTTAAGGTTTTGGCGCCTAACGGCAAAAAGTCATGGCGCGGCATTGGTTATCTCGCTCTAGCTGGCAATTATCTTCTACTGAGCTACTACACTGTAATCACAGGTTGGATACTCTACTACGTCTACCTTTTTGCTAAGAGTTCTTCGATGATCGACGATTCCGCTGCCCTCTTCAGTGATCTACTCACTCAACCTTCAACCATGATTCTCTGGACGGTGGTGGTGCTAGCCATCTGTGCTGCGATTTGTTGTCTGGGTTTTAGAGGTGGTGTCGAGAGAATTACTAAGTACTTGATGGTTCTTTTATTCTTGATCATGGTGGCTCTGGCGATCAAAAGCCTCAGCCTGCCAGGAGCTGTCCGTGGTATCAAGTTCTACCTCGTGCCAGATTGGCAAAAATTCAATGAGGTCGGTTGGCTCAACGTCACAGTCGATGCCATGATGCAAGCATTTTTCACCTTGAGTCTCGGTGTTGGAGCTATCGCTATCTTCGGCAGCCGTATCGGCAAAGATCGCTCCTTACTCAACGAAGCTATTCATATCAGTGCTCTCGATACACTCATCGCCATCACAGCTGGATTGATTATCTTCCCAGCAGCAGCCACCTACAATATTGAACCCGGCTACGGTCCGTCGCTTATCTTTATCACCCTACCTAAAATCTTTACAGAGATGGGTAACAGTCAAATTTTCGGCACAGCCTTCTTCATTTTTATGTTCTTCGCTGCACTGTCCACCTTGATAGCAGTATTTGAAAACATCATCACTTGCTGCCGCGATTGGTTGAAGATCTCACGCTCGACCTCCATCCTGATAAATTTTGTCTTCATCATTTTGCTCACTATTCCCAACGCTCTCGGTTACAATCTCTGGTCAGGCATTCATCTCCTAGGCAGTGAATCAACCGTATTAGATTTTTCAGATTTCCTAGTGAGTTCAAATATATTGCCACTGGGATCATTGGGATATCTATGCTTCTCCATCAGCCGTAGCGGTTGGGGACGCGATAACTTCTTCGCCGAGGTCAATACAGGTCGAGGACTGAAAGTTCCCGTCTTGATGCAAAAATATATGCGTTTGGTTCTGCCCTTCATCGTTTTGGCTATCTGGTTACTGAGTAACCTGAATATTTTATTCTAATTTAAAATATGACGTAATATACTTACGTATCGAACAACATTTATTTAAGAGGGATTATGTCAAATTATCTGCCAAAAGAATTACCAGTGGTCACCCTAACTGCTGACCGATATAAAGAAATAACCGAGAGCACCAATACAGTTGTCGCTGTATGTACCTCTGCTCGCAAAGGTATCGCAAAAAAACCAGTTGCAGAAATCGAACTGGTGGTCGATCACGGTATTGTCGGCGATGCTCATGCCGGCAAGTGGCACCGCCAAATTTCTCTGCTCAATCAACACAAGGTAGAAGATTTCAAAAAGCGTGCCATCGATGTACCCATCGGTGCCTTCGGTGAAAATCTATTGGTCGACGGGGTCGATCTAGCGAAATTGCCCATCGGCAGTCGTTTTATTTTCCGTGATTCAAAAGTAGTGTTGGAGATGACTCAGATCGGAAAAGAATGTCACTTCGGCTGTGCCATCCGCGATCAGGTCGGCGACTGTATCATGCCGCGCGAGGGTATATTTGCTGTAGTCCTTCAACCAGGCAAACTACGAGCAGGCGATATTTTCCGCATTGAATTACCAGAGACAGTGGTAGTTGAAGGTATGAATCCTATCAAGCTCACCCACCTGGATGAGTCTGGTCAAGCCCACATGGTCGATATCAGTGATAAAGACATCACCAGTCGCACTGCGATCGCCAGCGGTCAGATCAAAATGTCATCCACTGCTTTCGCTAAAATACGTGAACACAGTGCTGAAAAAGGTGACGTGCTGGCAACTGCGCGTATAGCTGGAATCATGGCAGCGAAAAATACAAGTTCCTTGATACCACTATGTCATCCTCTATCGCTCAACAAGGTAACTGTCGACTTCGATCTCAGCACCGACCAAATCGTCCATTGTCGCACGCTGGCGAAAACTACTGGTAAGACTGGAGTCGAGATGGAAGCTCTGACCGCCTGTAGCGTCGCTTTGTTGACCATCTACGATATGCTCAAAGCCGTCGACCGTTCCATGTCGATCGGAGAAATCTCCCTTGAAGAAAAGTCCGGTGGCAAATCCGGCACTTACCGCAAATCCTGACATGCTCGATCAATTCGGTCGCCAAATCAACTATCTGAGAATCTCAGTTACCGATCGCTGCAATCTGCGCTGTACTTATTGCATGCCGGCAGAAGGGATCAACTTCTTGCCCCATACTGAGATCCTGACTTTTGAGGAGATTGTACACCTAGTCGAGATCATGGCTGAGCACGGTCTGGAGTATGTGCGTTTGACCGGAGGAGAACCGACTGTACGAAGAGGCTTGCCAGATTTAGTGGCCCTGCTCAACGCTATTCCAGGTATCAAAGGGATTGGCATCACCACTAATGGATTACTGCTGACCGAGCTTTTAGATGACCTCATAACAAATGGCTTGACTTCGCTAAACATAAGCGTCGACACGCTCAAGCCTGATCTATTCAAGCAGATCACCCGACGTGATAGTTTTGACCAATTTCGTAAAAGTTTAAATTTTGCTCTCAGCAGAGCAGATCAATGCACTATCAAACTAAACTGTGTTCTAAATCAAAACAATCGCGCAGAATGGGCAGAGATAGCACGCTTGACCGAACATCACCCAATCAGTGTACGCTTCATCGAGATGATGCCTATCGGCCTAGGTAAGATTAAACCCCGTTATGCCGAAAATCTTTTACGCGAAGAACTGACAGAAAAATTAGGTGATCTCATACCTCTACCTTCTGAACAGCATCCGACTTCCTTCGGACCCGGACGCTATGAACGAATCGAGGGCTATAAAGGTAATATCGGTTTTATTTCCGCCATCTCTCACGCCTTCTGCGACCAATGCAATCGGCTACGTCTGACAGCTACCGGATTTCTCAAAACTTGCCTGCAGTATTCCCACGGTGCTGACCTCAAGGCTCCGCTACGCTCCGGTGCTTCAGATGAAGAAATCTGGGAACTCATCGCACACGCTCTAGCGACCAAGCCCCGCAGCCATCAATTTACTAATTCTCAACAAATCGAAAGTCAAGAAACTAAAAATATGCACCAAATCGGCGGCTAACCATACTCAAAATAATGTTAAACATTTAAAAATAATGATAGTATGGACATGTATATATACCCTTTTAAGGAGGAAACTATGTCAAAAATAATCATCGTAGGTGCAAACCACGCTGGTACTGCTTGTGCCAACACCATCCTCGATAATTATCCGAATGCAGAGGTGACAATTTACGATCGTAATAACAACATCAGCTTTTTAGGTTGTGGTATGGCTCTGTGGATCGGTAATCAGATCGATGGTGCTGAAGGACTCTTCTATTCCAGTGCTGATAAGCTTCGTGAAAAAGGCGCTCAGGTCTTTATGGAAGCCGAAGTAACCAAGTTAGATCGTGAGAAAAAGGAATTGACCATCAAATTCAAAAACGGTGAAGAAAAGGTCGATACCTACGACAAATTGATACTCGCTACTGGTTCATTGCCCTTCGATCCTCCTTCAATTAAAGGTCTGGATTTGGAGAATGTTTTCCACGTCAAAATCTATCAAGATGCTCAAGCCGTTATCGATGCTCTACGCGATAAACCCATCGAAAACGTCACCGTCGTCGGTGCTGGTTACATCGGTGTCGAATTAGCTGAAGCCTTTGAACGTCATGATAAAAAAGTAACATTGGTGGACGCAGCTGATACCTGCCTCTCAACCTATTATGATCGTCCCTTCACCGAAATGATGGAGAAAAACTTGAACGATCACAATATTGATTGCCACTATGGCGAGCAAGTTCAAGAATTAGTCGGTTCAGAAGGCAAGATCACTTCAGTAAAAACAGATAAGGGTGACTATCCCACTGATTTAGCAGTTCTCTGTATCGGCTTCCGCCCCAACACTGCATTGGCGAAAGATCAATTGGAGTGCTTCAAGAACGGTGCCTATGTCGTCAATCGTAATCAACAGACCTCCGATCCTAACATCTACGCCATCGGTGACTGTGCTACATTGTGGGACAACTCCATCGATAATCGCAACTACATCGCTCTCGCTACCAATGCTGTACGCAGCGGCGTAGTCGCAGCTCACAATGTCTGCGGTACTAAGCTGGAATCCATCGGTGTCCAAGGTTCAAACGGTATCAACATCTATGAGTTGAAGATGGTCTCCACCGGTCTGACCTATGACAAAGCACTGAAAGCTGGTATCGATGCAGAATACACCGAATTCGAAGATCTCCAAAAACCTGCTTTCATGAAGACAGAGAATCCACCGGTCAAACTGCGTATAGTCTACCGTAAAGACAATCGTCAGATTATCGGTGCTCAAATGGCTTCAACCTATGATATCTCGATGGGCATCCACCTCTTCTCCTTAGCTATCCAAGAAAAGGTAACTATCGACAAGCTGGCAC
>JAEWFX010000032.1 GCA_023388605.1 Bacillota bacterium | reverse complement strand
GGATCCATCAAACTCGACGATGTCTATCTCGCTCGTGCTAAGTTTGTCGCCAAAACCCTGGGTGTGGAACTATCCAAGATATGGGCACATGATGGTCACCTTCTGAGTTGGAAGAGCATCCAAGATGGCTCTATCCAGACCTATCCCATCAACACTTTAGTACTCAAGGAAGAACTCGCTCTCTCCTCCGAAGCTAACGAACAGGGTGTGATGGCTGGCTCTGATCACCTGAGTGACGCTGCCAAAGCTGCTGCTGAGCAAGTAGCTAAGTTGGCAGGTTGCGAACTCAAAGAAGTATTAGTTAAAGATCATAAATTCTATTACCCCAGCCGTGAGCGTACTCATTACTACTACGTCACCTACGCCGATATGCAGGTCGATGAAAGTGCTGAGTCAGGTGAGCCTAGCGAACCTGGTGACGGAGGCGATCATGGAGGTGGTATTACACCACAACCTGGTGAAGGCGATGAAGACAATGTTGAGTCTGAAGTAAATATGGAGGAATACAAGAATAAGCTCGATACCATTGACGTCTTGCTCAGTCACCTCAATAAAGAAGTCTATCCCGAACAGGTAGGTCGCTTCAAAGCTGAGAGCCAACGTCTGAGAACTGAGATCGATAAAGAAGCTCTACAAAAGTTAGAGAATGATATCTACAGTTTTGTCGACGCTCACCCGGATGCTATCCAATAGACCTCTCTAAATTATTACTCCTTTCCGCAGAACTCTCATCGCTAGATGGGAGTTTTGCTTTTTTGCGATCTGATCTTGATATAATGTTGATTTAGAGAGGTGTAATATGAGCAAACAAACTTCTGACAACATCAAAAACTCTACCGTCATAGTTCAGGATCAATCCCTGACCGAAAAGAGTAATGATAATAAAGAACACAAAACTACCTATACTCTCAGCCGAGAAAGCTACAAGCATCTGCTGAAAATATTTTTGATCACGGTAATCTTCGTCTTCGTCTGCTACAACGCAGAATTTTATTGGTGGACGCTATTGAAATTACTGGTCATCGTCAAACCTTTCTTGATCGGCGGTGCATTGGCTTTTGTGCTCAAGATACCCATCAATAAATTTGAAAAGCTATTCGACCGTTTCCTGCCTAAATTATCGCAAGGTATGAAGCGTGGCATCTCACTACTGTTATCATTGATTCTCAGCTTCTTCGTAGTATTCGGAATTATCACCATGGTGGTGCCCATATTGGTACAGTCGATTGTACGCTTGCAAAGTCAGATACCCACTTTCTTAAAAAGCGTTTTGGATTTTGCTGAGAACAATCAATATCTGGCACCCTTCGTACCCCAAGTCAAGGACACTCTCAATTCCTTCAGCTGGGATCTGATCTTCGAACAAGTGCTAGAGTTCCTCAAAAACGGTTATGGACAAATTTTCAGTTCTGTTCTCACCACCGCTGGCAATATCTTTAACGGTGTATTCAACGCCATCATCGCTCTGATGTTTATGATCTATCTCTTGCTGGCCAAAGAGAGGCTCGCACAGCAAAATCGTCAAGTGATCTACGCTACTTTCAATTCCAAATTGTCGGATCGCATCCTCTATTTCTTCTATCTACTAGATAGCAATTTCCAAGGATTTATCAAAGGTCAGATCATCGATGCCTCTCTGCTGGGACTGATGACTTTCATCTGCATGACGATTTTCGGTATCCCCTATTCTTTGATGATCTCTGTTTTGATCACCATCACTGATCTAGTGCCCATCATCGGTCCGTTGATCGGTGTTTTTGCCAGCACCATCCTCATCGTCATCGAAGATCCTGTAAAAGCGATGATCTTTTTTGTTATCATCTTGATCCTGCAACAGATCGAAGCGAATATTATCTATCCCCGTGTAGTCGGCAATGAGGTCGGTCTGCCTGCGATGTGGACTCTGCTCGCCATCTCTGTCGGTGGTAGCTTGATGGGCGTTGTCGGCATGTGGCTATTTGTCCCTCTATTCGCTGTCTTCTACGCTTTGATCGGAGATTACAGTCATCGCCGAATAGTCGAGACCCAGGTAGATTTAACACAAAAAACTGCCGAACATATTTTGCCTAAAGTGAAAAAACGTGACTTAGAGCCACGTAAACCATTGAAGATGCGTTTCTCTCTTAAACGCAAAAGCGATAGCGATAAAACAGACAAAAAGTAATTATTAAATAGGGTGGTAGGGAAACTGAACTACTCACTTACATTTGTGAAGTCGCTCGCGAGATCAAAATCTTTTGCTTCTAATACATCGTCGACTAGAACCGCCTTGCTGGGGAAGTCGGCGATTATTTTTGCTCCTCCCTGGTCGCCTTCGAGTGATTTTAGACTTTCGTAAGCGGCAGACGGAAAAATCATAGGATTTCCTCGCTTACCTGCGTACAAGGGATAGATGATCGACTCAGGATGACTGAGATGCTCTTGGATCAAACTATTAAGAGTATCGATACTGACATAGGGTTGGTCGGCAACACAAAACATGATGGGATCTGTATCTCCTAACACCGCGAGAGCTGAACGCAAGGAATAGCTTTTTCCTAACTGTGCTTGCGGTGACGATACTGTCTCAAATCCCAGATCATGAGCTAAATCAGCGACATCTGAATAATTAGTGACAACCACTACCCTGCCACCAGCTAGAAGATCAGCACTGTATAATTCTGCAATCTTACGCATAATAAAAAGGCACAGGGGGATACCCTGCACCTTTTTTAACAATTTGTTTTCTCCAGCTCGGCGACTCAAACCTGCTGCTAGGATCACGCAATTAAGAGCTGATCCCTGCATTAGCGGAAACTCTTCTTAGGTTTGGAGTAAGCCGTATTGACCAAGGGTAAATCAGTTCTGAATTCACCATCCAACTCGTAATATGCACCTGCGATAGCAGCTGCAGTGGGAATGGAGGAGATCTCACCGATACCCTTAGCACCATAGGCTACGTCTAAGAGTTCATCCTTCTCGACATAGATGGCCTCAAGATTAGGAATGTCGGTGGAACGCAGTAATCCCAGTGTTCCGAACTTACTCTTGACACGGCTGCGATCGAGTTTGAAATCTTCAGTCAAGGCATAGCCCATACTCATCAATACACCACCCTCGATCTGGCCTTGGATAGATATTGGGTTGATAACCTTACCTGAGTCATGAGCAGCATATATATCTTGCACTTTACCATCTTCATCAAGAACAGCCAGATGTGTGGCGTAACCATAGGCGATATGCGATTTGGGATTTTCCTTATCTGAAGTGATAGGATCAGTGGGCTCAAAGTATTCATAGAAGAAGTCCTTGCCTTCAAGAGCAGACAGATCACCACCTGCTTCGTCCAGAGCTTCTTTGAGCAAGACGCTAGCATAACGTACAGCTTCACCAGTCAACAGGGTCTGGCGTGAACCAGAGGTAGTACCACTGTCCGGTGATGTCTCAGTGTTTGGTTGCATTATGCGATACTTATCGATGCCCAGACCTAAAGTCTCTTCCATGATCTGCAGAGCAACTTGTTGGTAACCTTGACCGATATCAGAGGCTGCAGCATAACTTTCGATAACTCCATCTTTAACATGTAGACGGCAGCGACCTTTATCGGGTAAGCCTACACCGACACCTGAATTCTTCATCGCACAAGCGATACCCACACGGCCACGATTGGCTTCAAATACATCCTTGACCGCTTCTAGAGTCTCTTTGAGAGCAGTTGAACGATCGGCGATCTGACCGTTGGGCAGTACCTTGCCAGGTTCTATAGCGTTGCGATAACGAATCTCCCAAGGTGAGATGCCCACCATCTCAGCCAACAGGTTGATATTCATCTCGAGAGCAAAATTGCTCTGGCACACACCGAAACCGCGGAAAGCACCAGCTGGCGGATTGTTAGTGTAATAACCATAGCCATGGATGTCGGTATTTTGATATTGATAAGGTCCTACTGCATGTGTACAAGCACGTTCTAACACAGGTCCACAGAGCGATGCATAGGCACCTGTATCCAGATAAAGATCTGCTACCAGAGCTTGGAAGATACCGTTTTCATCACAAGCTAAGGTGAACTCTGCTTCCATCGGGTGACGTTTAGGGTGGAATGCTAGAGATTCATCACGGGTGAATTTGACCTTGACGATGCGTTGGAAGCGATGGGCTGCTAAACAGGCTAAATGTTGGACAGATACGTCTTCTTTACCACCAAAACCGCCGCCGATCAATTTGTTCTCTACGACGATCTTCTCTTCATCCCAACCGAACATGACGGCGATCTCTTTGCGAGTATCGCATACACCTTGGTCAGTGGTATAAACTTTGACACCGTCCTTGTAGGGCATGGCGATAGCACATTCAGGCTCTAGGAAGGCGTGTTCAGTAAAAGGTGTGGTGTATCTTCTGGTGACCTTGTACTTAGCTTCAGCCAAAGCTTTTTGAGCGTCACCACGTGAAACATGACGTTTTTGACAGAGATTGCCGCCACTGTGCACCTTGGGTGCATCTTCAGCCATAGCTTCAGCTATGGTCGAGACAGTAGGAAGCTCTTCGTATTCTATTTTGACGGCTTGTTTAGCTGCTTCTAAGGTCTTCTCATCTTCAGCGACCACTAAGACGATGGCATCACCCATGTAGCGGGTGATATCACCTTCAGCGATGAAGACATCCCAGTCATGTTGGATATGTCCAACTTTATTGTGGGGAACATCTTCAGCACGCAGGATACCGATGACTCCGTCCATAGCTTCGGCTTCACTAGTATCGATTTTGACGACACGTGCGCGCGGGTGGGCGGTACGTACTGCAGAAGCATGAGCCATGCCTTCAAAGTACATATCATCGACATATTCACCGTAGCCTAAAACCTTGGGACGGACATCGAGACGAGGCAGACATGCTCCGACGCCCTTGTGTTCGATCTCAGTGGCCTCTCCTTGATAACGTTCTACCACGCCTTCAACGCGTTGAGCGACAGGGGTAGTGAGCGGTGCTTCACCACGTAGGATCTTCGCCACCTGTTGGATGGCTTCGATAATCTTGCGATATCCTGTACAGCGGCAGATATTACCACGCAGAGCTTTTTTGATGTCATCGACGCTGGGATCAGGATTCTTGTCCAGCAGGGCTTTGGCAGAGATGACCATACCTGGGATACAGAAACCACACTGCACTGCACCACAGTCACCAAAAGCACTGACAAAAGCTTCTTTTTCAAATGGATCCAGACCTTCGACGGTGATGATCTCACTGCCTTCAATCTTATCTGTCTTGACTACACAAGCTTTCTTGGCGACACCGTCGACGATAACCGTACAGGTACCGCAAGCACCTTGGCTACAACCATCTTTTACGGAAGTCAAACGTAGATCATCACGTAAAAAACGTAGCAGCGAGGTAGCTTCGTGGCACTGTACCTGCTCACCGTTGACCTTAAATGTATAAGTTGTTCTCTCTTGTTCCATAATTACCTCACAAAGTTGAATTCATTATATAACTTTCCGTCCTACTTCTCTTGAGGCAGAGTTAAATTCAACACAATCGAAACTAAAGCTGATAATACTATAGCATTGCCGAAAATAGAATAAACCCAATTCGGGAATTGACTGAAGGCATCTCCGTGATAGGTTATACCGATGGCGATCGCTAGCGATAGACCAGCTATGGACAAGTTGCGTTTTGACATACCTGCTGCTGCCAACATCTTCATACCAGTGGTAGCAATGCTGCCGAAAACAGCGATAGTAGCTCCGCCTAAGACCGAATAGGGTATAGTCAAAAATCCCGCGGCGACGCGAGGGAAAAACCCGATCAGGATCAACATGCCACCAGCCAAAACGAAGACGAGTTTATCGATGATTTGAGTAGTGACTACAATACCGACGTTTTGGCCAGCGATGGCATTGGGTGCACCGCCGAAGACAGCACCGATCAGGGTACCTAGATTATCACCGATAATACCGCCACGTATCTCTGCATCATGGGCGGATCTACCCCACAAACCGTGAGTGGTAGCCTCTATCTGTCCCATATCTTGTACAGCAGAAATCAAGGTGATGATGACGAACGGCACGATAGCCGCCAGGTGAAAATCTAAACCGAAACTAAAGGGCTTGAGGATACGGAAAGTCGGCTGATCGATCATGGAATCAAAATGCACGAGGTTGAAGACTAGACCCGTGACATAACCGGTGATCAACCCGAGTAGAGTCGATGCCGCTTTGATAATCCCCTTGCCGTAGTGACTGTAGATGATGGTGATAACTAAGGTGAAAATACCTAGTGCCCAGGATTTGGGAGTGCCGTAGAACTTCGAGTTGATGCTGCCAGCCAGATAGTCGACAGCAGTACTCGATAAACTGATACCTATCGTCATAACTACGACAGCTTTGACTATGGGGGCGAAGAGAATTTTTATATAGCGATAGAAAAAACCGAACAAAAGACCACAGAGCGAAGCGATTAACTGAGCACCGAATACATAGGATATACCATAATTGACAGCCACCGAGGACATGACTGCGATGAATGCGAAACCACTGCCGACGATGACGGGCAGGCCTGAACCGATAATCTTGCGTTTATCTAAGGCTTGTATCAGCACGGCGATACCTGCACTCAGAAGAGATGCCTGGATCATGGCGATACGATTTTCGGTGTTGAGCCTAGCAACTGAAGAAGCGATGATAGGTACGGTGATACAACCGACTACCATCGACACTACATGTTGGATAGACAGTGCAAACAATTGTGATTTACGCAATTGTTTAGGCTTAGTTACTTGCTCTTTGATTTCCATGTTCTCCTCTTTTCTCGCTGACTTTGATCTTCATCAGTCTGTTTGTTACAGTTTCCCTCTATTACAGACGCTCAGCGACTGGCTTACGTTTTGCAGGTACATCTGCCAGATAACGACCCTTACCGGTAATCACTAACTCTCCGTCACGGAGTACATGCTCACCGCCGAGGACGACGTCGCGTATGCGACCAACTACACGCTGACCTTCGTATACAGTATTCTCGGCTGCTGAATGAATATTGTCAGCGGATATAGTCTGCTCCACCGAAGGATCATAGATGGTTATATCAGCATCTGCCCCTTCACAGATCACACCTTTGACGGGGTAAAGATCATACAGTTTAGCTGTGTTCGTAGACATCAAATCCGAGAAATCATTCAGCGACATACCATTTTCAGCTACTAACTTTGTATAGCAGAGAGTCGCACGCTCTTCGACGCCGGGCAAACCACCAGGAACTTTTCTAAAATCATCGAGCGAGACATCTTTTTGACCGATTAACTTGTAGGCACAGTGATCAGTGGCTAAAGTCTGAATCTCACCATTTAACAGCGCTTGTGTAATCGCTGCACGATCTTCTGCACGACGGGGAATGGGAGCACAGATGTACTTTGCTGCCTGTAAGTGATCAGGATTGCGGTATACCTCTTCGTCCAAATACAGATATTGCGGACAAGTCTCGACCGTGACTTTAGCTCCGAGCGAACGCAATTTACGCACTTCTTCCAGACCTTGTTTAGAAGATAGATGTACTACATGTATATTGGCATCTAATAATTTACCCACATATCCTAAGGTGGAGATGGCATCTGCCTCAACCTCAGCAGGATGAGCTTCGATCTTATGGCAGATAGCTGTTTTGTTCTCTTGAGCTAGACGCTCGACAATGGCATCTAGCACATCACCGTTCTCACAATGTGCCTCAACTAGCATATGTGCTCGATCACAGGCTTGCACAGTGCGATAGACATCGTCGTCGCTGATACGGAAACCGTATGCCATATAGATTTTGCAAGAACGCACGCCCTCTTCAGCTAATTCAGCAATCTCTTTGAGGGTACCTTCATTGACATCGATCATCTCGACATGGAAGAGATAATTGCAGGAACACTCCGGATCTGCTTTGGTTTTTTCTGTAGCGATCACCTCGTGTAGACTCATGCCTGGAGCAGCCGTAGCAAAATTGATGATGGACGTATTGCCGCCATATAGTGCAGCTTTGCTGCCAGTGGCATAGCTATCAGCAGTCGTCGCGAGAGCATTGGTCATCTGCATATGCACATGTGGATCGATAAAACCAGGGAACACTATGCATCCCTCTGCGTCGATCACCTCATCAGCTTCAACTGTAATCGACGGAGCGATCTTTTTGATCGTACCTTGTTCGACTAACAGATCCCCGACTAGTACTTCGCCTTCTAAAACGATTTTCCCATTTTTAATCAATAACATGGTGATCACTCTTTCTGAAAACAAATAGAGACAAGGGTACCCTTGTCTCTATCAGCTTATAAGTATGGACGTTGTGTACGGATGGCATCAGCTAAAGCTTTGATCTCTGCAGGTAGATCAGCAAAGCTAGCCTTGCCTTCATTTTCTAAACGATAAGCGAATTGATCTTCTGACAAGAAACAGATTCCCTTGTTTTCGCTATTGTGGAAATCTTCTTCACTGTGAAAAATCGTCAGACGATCGCGATAGGGCCAGCAAGGTTCTACACAGGAGAATTGACAGTTACCACACTCATTGCAATTGCGATCTATATGTAAGACAACACGGTCACCATCTCCTAGATCAATGATGTCATTCGCTCTGTTAGGACAGACATCTACGCAGTTACCACAGAGTACACGACAGCGGAAATTATCGCTGCGCGGTCCTAGATAATGGCCATATTTGAAATTGCGTTTTAGCTGTGCAGGAGTCTTGATATAGTGCTTATCTTCCAATATGCCATCACATAGAGCATTTAACTTCTCGCTGTCGATGTACAGAGCTGAATCATCGGCCGTTCCTTGAGCTTGAGCTGTATGTGCCGGCAATTTAGCTGCAGCAACCTTCTTGGCTAAGTCTGCCAATTTGTTGACACCGCGTGGACGCAAGAGCACTGTACAGAGTGTGATCGGGCAGATATTGGTGGCCATCAAATCTGAGATATTGTAAGAATCAGCACCACCGCTGAAAGACATCGGCAATTTGCCGTCAAATTCACGGCTCAAAACCTTGGCTACTTCGATCGATAAGGGGAAGAGCGAGCGACCAGACATGTACATATTTTTGCCAGGCAACTCTTCGCTCTCAATATCTGTTTGGAAAGTATTGGTCAATTTGACGCCAAATGTCAGACCCATCTCTTTAGCAGTATCTTGCAGACGTCGCAGCATAGGCACGGCTTGCTCTAATTGCAGATCTGCTTGGAACTGAGCTTCGCCGAATTTAATATAACCAAAACCTAACGTGTCCAGAATCTCTTTGACTCGCTCATAGCCCAACAGTGTGGGATTGCACTTGACATAGAGATTGATCTTTTTCTCGGTCAAGCAGTAGCTGGCCATCTTCTCGATCTCATCGGGAGGACAACCATGCATGGTCGACAAAGTCAGAGATTTACTGATCGCAGGGCTGATATTCTCTATAAATTCGCGGTCGACATTTTCGAATTGATCGACTTGATCTAACAAGACTTGACGACATTCACGGAAAATTTCAGTGTTGGAGGCATCCTTCATGGTCTCGATGTAGTAATCGACTGAAGGATCTTTAAGACCTTCATAGTTGTATCCACAGGAAATATTGAAAATAAATCCATCGGGATCACCGAGGCCGTATTCTTTGGCGATAAACTTACACAGAAAATAGCCTTTGACATATTCTGCTAGAGCGTCTTGGGGTGAGAACTCACTCGACCACTCAACATTGTAGCCTTCATCTTCAGCACGGATGCAAGGACGCGGTATTCCTAGATCTTCGCCGTACAACTTCTGGATAGTCTTAACTTCCATGAAGCGGGCACCAGCTGCATAACAGGCTGCTAAATTCTGTGCTAATTGTGTGTGCGGACCAGCAGCGACACCCATAGGCAATTCCAGATGTTGACCGAAAATCTCAACTGAAGGTAATTCCTCACTCTCTAAATCTGCAACACGTGTAATCTGCTTGATCTGAAAAATTGTCTTGTAACTTTGATACTCTTCGCGTACCTGGCGCAATAGTTCTGCAAAAGGTATCGCTCTCATCACATCACTCATATTGATCCTTCCTCGATCGCTCTCCCACAAACGATCATTGGCGGAAACTCTTCCTACCTTACATACATATGGGCTCGGATACCGAGCCCTTCAACATTATTGTTCGTAACTAGGATGCAGACCTTCGTGGACGATGGCTTTGTAGTTAGCTTGATCTGTATCACCTTCAGTGGAGAAACAGAGAACTACTGAGTTTTCGTCCAAACCTAACTCTTCGCGCATCTTAGCCAATGCTTCACGCTGCATGACTGCAGCGACAAATCCAGAAGTAGCAGCACCGCTTTCACCTGAGACAACCTTTGTGTCTTTACCAACAGGATTGCCGAGCAGACGCATACCGTGAGCTGCGACCCAGTCTGGGCAAGAAACGGCGTAATCAGCGGTCTCAGTCAAGACATCCCAACCGATTTTGTTGGGTTCACCACAAGCCAAACCAGCCATGATGGTCTGCATGTCTCCACCGACGAAGTGCAATTCTCCGTCTTTGGCTTCAGCAGTGCGATAGATGCAATCAGCGGCATTGGGCTCGACGATGACGATCTTAGGCTTCTTTTCTCCATAATAATTAGCTAAGAGGCCTGCTACTGCTCCTGCCAGAGATCCTACACCAGCTTGTAAAAATACATGCGTAGGAACTACGTCGCCCAGTTGTTCAACTGCTTCAAAAGCCATGGTGGCATAACCGCGCATGATATTTTTGGGGATTTCTTCATATCCTTCCCAAGCAGTGTCCTGAACCATGACATAACCATGCTTCTCAGCCAAATCATTGCAGTAACGTACAGCGTCATCATAGTTCATATCAGTGATCTCTGCGTCTGAACCGCAGGCACGGATATTGTCTAAACGCTCTTGTGCTGATCCTTTGGGCATTTTGACGATCGACTTGTAGCCTAGTTGTTGTGCTGTCCAAGCGAGACCTCTACCATGGTTTCCGTCGGTGGTGGTGATAAAAGTGATATCGCCTAATTTCTCCTTAGCTTCTTTGGAAACCAGCTTGTCATAGGTCATCTCTGAGAGATCGAGGCCTAATTTTTCAGCGAGATAGACACCCATGGCATAGCTACCGCCCAATACTTTGAAGGCGTTGAGACCGAAACGATATGATTCGTCCTTGACGTAAAGAGCTTTGAGACCCAGATATTCTGCAGTATCTTTGAGATTTACCAGCGGAGTCTCAGTGTATTGCGGATATGATTTGTGATAAGAACTGACGTCGCGGCAAGCTTCCATGCTCAGAAAGTCGCGGACATGATCGTCCTTCTCACATCTTTTGATATTTGTCATCTTGATATTTTCGTACATAAAATCCTCCTATAGATTATTGGAAATGTTTCCACAACTCTTGGGCACGTGCTTGTGATTCTACAGCGATCTCCTGCTCATCGACAGCTAAAATAACTCGATCACGCATAACAAATTTACCGTTGATCATGGAATCGGTGCACATTCTACCAGTGAAACCGAAAATCAGATGTCCAGCAAAATTATCACCGCTAAAGGGAGTGTATGGCGTGTAGTCAAAGGCGACCAAATCAGCTAGAGCCCCCTCTTTGAGTACACCTAATTGTTTGCCCCATAGACGTGATGCGATCTTAGGATTGTTGTTCAGCAACAGAGTCGCAGCTTCACCGAAACCGTGAGTCGGATCTGCCAAATCATGTGAGAGCAAGGTCTTAGCATTGGCTACAGATACAATCATGTCGTTGGTGTAGGCATCTGTTCCTAAGCCTAATAAAATGCCTCTATCCAGCAATTGACGTACAGGGGTGCGTCCTACAGCATTGCCCATATTGCTCTGCGGGTTATGTACGGCTATGGCCTTATTCTCAGCGATGATATCCATCTCACGCGCATTGACATGGCAGAGGTGGACGACAAAAGAGCGATCATTGAGCAAATTGTAGTGCGACATACGCTCGATTACACGGCAGCCATGTTGCTTGACGCTGTCGTATTCATCCTCGATACCCTCAGCGCAGTGGCAGTGGACAGGGGCTTGATATTTTTCGCAGGCATCTGCAACCATCTGCATACTTTCGTCGTTCAGAGTAAACAGAGCATGCATACCGAAGTGGGCGCGCAACAGATCGTGCGGCTGATCTTGTAAGCGTTTAATGAAGCGAATATTTTCTGCTACTCCCTGATCACGCTTCTCTACTCCGTCGCGATCACTGAGTTCATAACAAAGATCTGCACGTATTCCTAACTCTGTCGCAGCCTCAGCTAATTGGTCGAGCGAACCTTCACAAGCAAACGGGCTGGCATGGTGATCGACCAAAGTGGTAACACCGTTTTTAATAGACTCTATCATCGTCTGATAGGCGCTCAATTTGCAGTCTCTCAGAGACAATTTTTTATCCAGAGCCCACCACAAATTCTCCAATATCTCGATGAAGTTGCGTGTCGGCTTAGAATTGCTCATACCTCTGGCATAGGCACTGTAAATATGGGTGTGCGCATTGATTAGGCCAGGCATCACTAAGCGACCTTGCATGTCGATCTGTTCTTCATCGGCATATCGCTGTTTAAGTTCAGAAGCATCACCTAGAGCGACAATCTCGTTGCCCTGTACACAGACGGCACCGTCTGCAAAGTAACTCTGCTTTTCATCGTTAGTTAAAAGTCTCAAGTTATGCAATAACATGGTTGCACCTTCCTGCTACTCACTGTAGCCATCGGTAGCCGACCCTCAGTCAGCAGCTAAAAAGAGACCTCCCCCTGTAAGGGAGGAGGTCCGTAAGTATTATTCTTCAGTGTAGATGGTGGGCAGAGCAGCATAGACTGCAGCACAAGTCACGAGATCTTGTTTCCAAGAAACTTCGTTAGGAGCATGTGCTTGATCTTCAGCACCAGGGCCGAAACCGATGCAAGGAATGCCGTGGCGACCCATGATAGCTACACCATTGGTGGAGAAAGTCCACTTGTCGGTCAGAGGACGAGCTGCACGTTTGGCTTGCTCTTTTTCTACCGGCGGAGCGATACGTTTGTCTCCGTAGAGTGAAGTGTAGGCCTTTTCCAGAGCTTTAGTGACTTTGTGATCTTTGGGGATGACCCAAGTCGGGAAATAGCAGTCTTGCTCATAAGCGAGGCCTCTCCAGCTCTCACGAGCATACTTGTACATGGAGACCTTAGCACCGTGCTTTTTGCAAGCTGGCAACTCTTCGATTTCCTTGATGCAGCTTTCCCATGTCTCACCGGAGGTCATACGACGATCGAGTGAAATGGAGCAGGAATCTGCGACTGCACAACGAGAAGGCGAAGTGTAGAAGATCTGAGAAGTAGTGACTGTACCACGACCGAGGAAATTGGCTTCTTCGAAATCGGGGTTGTACTTCTCATCCAACATCTTGACCAAACCTTTGATCTCAACACTGTCATCAGCAGGATTCTCGTTCAACTGTTCGATCTCTTTGAGGATCTCTGCCATCTTGTAGATAGCGTTGTCGCCACGCTCAGGAGCTGAACCGTGGCAGCTGACACCGTCAACATCAACACGGATTTCCATACGTCCGCGTTGACCACGATAGATACCACCGTCAGTGGGCTCGGTTGAAACTACGAATTCAGGTTTGACACCATCTTGCTCGATAATGTACAACCAACAGTTACCATCGCAATCTTCTTCTTGAACAGTAGCGGTGACGAGCACAGTGTATTTGTCGGTCAACAAGCCCAGATCTTTCATGATCTTAGCGCCGTAGCAAGCTGAGACAACACCGCCTAACTGGTCTGAGGTACCGCGTCCACCGATGGTGGTTTCGGTCTCAAAACCTTCATAGGGATCGAACTCCCAGTTCTCGATATTACCGATACCGACTGTATCGTAGTGACCATCAAAAGCGATCAAGGTCTTACCAGTACCCATGTAACCTAAGACATTACCTTGAGGATCGATCTCGACTTTATCGAAACCTAATTTTTCCATCTCGGCTTTGATGTGATAGGCTTTGTCACCTTCTTCACAGGATTCACCTTTACGCAGAACCAGCTCGCGCAGGAAGCGAGTCATCTCGCCTTCGTACTTCTTGGCTGCTTCGCGAATACGATCAAAATCTAAATTAGCCATTTTATACCTTCTTCCTTAACCTTTCAGAAATTATTCTGCATCCTGTAAACGCTTGGGAGCTTTGTTGTACAGTTCTTCTAACTTAGCTTTAGGATTCTTGATGCGTTGTAAGAAGATCATGGCGGCGATTACATAAGGTTTGAATGAAGCTTCACGATACAGATCTTTGCGGTAACGATCGAAGACTGAAGCATCTACCTCACCTTCTTTACAGGAGACACCAGTGATGTCAGCGGGCAGCGGGTGACCGTAGAGAGCTTTACCATCTTTGGTCAGCTTCATCATTTCTTCTGTGCAAGCCCAATCTTTGTGCTCAGCGTTTTGTTTCAGCAAGCGTTGCTCTAATTCATCGATACCGTCGAAATCGCCTTTGCCGTACAGCTCGGTACGCTCTTCCATAGCAGCGAAGGGAGCCCAGCTCTTGGGATATACGAAATCAGCATCCTTGAAGGCTTCTTTCATGTCATTGGTAACTTTGAATGATCCGCCGCTCTCTTTGGCGTTCTTGTGAGCGAGTTCGACGACGTCTTGCATTACTTCATATCCTTCGGGGTGAGCCAGCACGACATCCATACCTAAACGAGTCCAGAGACCGATGGAGCCTTGAGGAACTGACAAAGGCTTACCATAGCTGGGGCTGTAGGCCCAAGTCATAGCTACTTTCTTACCTTTGAGGTTCTCTACGCCACCGAAGTGATGGATGAGGTGTAAGGTATCTGCCATGGATTGAGTGGGGTGATCGATGTCACATTGCAATGAGACAACGGTAGGACGTTGTTCGAGAATTCCTTCATCGTAACCACGTTGTACACTCTCAGCGAACTCGACCTGGTAGGTGTGACCTTTACCGATGTACATATCGTCACGGATACCGACGACGTCAGCCATGAAAGAGACCATGTTAGCTGTCTCTAACAGAGTTTCACCGTGCGCGATCTGAGATTTTTTCTCATCGAGATCTGCTACCTCTAAACCCAGCATGTTACAAGCAGAGCTGAAGGAGAAACGAGTACGGGTTGAATTATCACGGAAGATCGAGATGCCCAGTCCTGAATCAAAGATACGAGCGGATTTGTTTTCTTCTCTCAGTTGGCGAAGTGCATCTGCTACGACCCAAACTGCTTCCAACTCTTCGAGAGTCTTGTCCCATGTCAGGAAGAAGTCATTGTGATACAGATTGGAAAAGTCTAAATTATCTAGACGATTCACTAATTCCTTAAATTGCATATTTCCTACCTTTCTTCCGGCTCTGCCGGCTTTAAACATATTGCCACCAGTTGTGTTCAACTGCGTTGCTTACAATTATTCTTGAATCTGTTGTTCAATAGCATTTATATAGCGATATACCGATTGTACCGAGATGTTCAACAACTCTGATACTCTGCTGACCGTTCCCTTATGGCCGAATACACCACGCTCATAGAGGCGGCGGATGGGATTTTCTTCGAGATCAACACGTGGCAGAGGAATCTTGCGATCCCAATAAAGAAATTCTTCTTCAATCATCTGCTCAACAATGGAATCTAGATGCTTGTCATCTTCGTCTACATCTTTGCTAGTGTGTACTGAGCTGAGTCCGTACAACAACTTGTGATTCATAAAATCACGATAACGCATCAGATCTGTCAAATCATAATTAACACAGAGCAGACCACATAATTCACCATCCTTTTTGATGTAGTAGGTGGATGCTCTCAACAACTTCTGATCACTTTCATTCGCCAAGAGATAATTAGAAATAAAATCCGTCTCGTGGTAGTCTTTGCGCATTATCTTATGTAGCATCAATCCCTTGATACTCTGCTTCTCCTTGCGACCACTGATTTCACCATGGACGATATAGATAATCTCACTGCTATCTTCATGGAAATCACGTAAAACGACTTCACAATTCGGACCCGATGCCTGAGAGAAAAAATCAACCATTGGAATATATTTACGTAAATATTCCTGCTTCTCTTCTCTGGTTAACATTTCCTTACCTCTAGTTAAATTAACTAAATATTTTGCAAAAAATAAACATCTAAATATAGATAATCACTATGCACTAATATAATATGATAATTTTTTCTCTATTTCAAGAATTTAGTTAATTTTTTCTAGCTAAAAATATTATTCTACATTTTGTACAAATTAATTATCTATTCAGTAGGCAAAACGACGGAACAAATGCAAAATTGATTCAAATAAAAAACTTCAAAAATCTCAAAGTTTAATTTAATTTCGCAAAAAAAGAGAGAGCCGTCTGGCTCTCTCTCTTAAAGGGATAAAGTGTCTTAGTGGTTCTTTACTTTTCTAATTACTAACAGTGAAGCACCTAACACGATCAATAACAGAGCGGAAACACCAACTTCTGCCTCACCAGTGCGAGGTAAAGCATTACCCTGTGTTTGACCTTGAGTATTAGATCCTGTGTTGCCGCCGGGAACGACACTGCTGTCAGTATTACCAGGTTGAGTATTACCAGGTTGAGTTGTACCAGGCTCATCAGTACCAGGCTCATCAGTACCAGGTTCAGTAGGATCAACTGGAGTTACAGGCTGACCTTCAACCAGAGCCAAAGCTTCTTTGTAAAGTTCTTGTAACTTGTTAGTGTTGAACTCAATGGTTTTCTTAGCTGCTTCAATATCAGCTTTGAGCAGGTTCATCTGTCTGTTGAGCTCTTCTTTTTTCTCCCAATCTTCTTCATAGATGGCTTGCTCTCTGAGTTCAGCTAACTTAGCTTCTTTGTCAGCAAGAGTTGCCTTTAATTTAGCAGTCTCTGCATCGAGCTTTTTGGCTTCATTGCTAATTTCTTTGATACGTTCGATATTTTTCTTAGTTAATTGAATCTTAGCATTTAAAGCTTCGCGTTCATTGTAATCTTCAACAGTTTCTTGCTGAATAATGAGATCTTTTAAGATGCCTTCTGCTTTACCAATTAAAAGCTCAATGGAAGGTGCTGCATCAACGGGCTGAGCTTTGAGATCTTTCAGAGTTTTTTCAAGTTCTGCTAGTAACTTGCTTTGCTCTTCTTTTGCCTTCTTTGCTTCTTCTACAGTTTTCTCAGCCTTCTTAATTTCTTCCTTGATAGCGCTGATTTTATCATTGAGTTCTATTTTCTTGTTCCAATCTTCTTCAACGCTGGCTTTTTCTCTTAATTTTGTTAATTCGTCATTCAAAGTCTTTAAAGTTTTTTCTGCATCAGCTAATACTGCACTAACTTCTTCGACTTTAGCCTTAGCGTCTTCTAATTGCTTTTCTGCTTTAGCGACAGCTTCTTGTTGCTTTTTGGCTGCTTCGGCACGTTTAGCAGCTTCACGATCAGCTTGTTGCTTTTCTAAATCTGCCAGCTTCTTATTTGACTCTTCGACAGCTTTATTTGCTTCTGCTAGCTGTTGCTCGGCTTCGGCTTTCTTAGCAGTCACTTCTTCGATCTCAGCTTTTTTAGCTTCAATCTTAGCATTCAGCTCTTCTTTCTTTTGCCAATCTTCTTCTACGTTAGCTTCTGCTCTCAACTTCTCTAATTCATCATTTAATTTTTTCAGAGATGTATTTGCATCTGCCAAGGTTTTGTTGGCCTTTTCAACTTCAGCTTTAGCTTCCTCGAGTTGCTTTTTAGTTGTGTCGATGTCCTCTTGCAATTTGACATCTTCGGGATCTGGTTGCACAGTTTCTTCTTTGGCAACTTCAGCAGCTTCTTTTTCTTCCTTAGGAGCTTCAGGTGCTTCTACCTTGGGTTGATCCTCGAGCTCTGCTGCTCTATCTTCGACAACAGCCTCACCGCTGATCTCTTTCTCTAATTTTTCGATTTCAGCCTTGACTTCGTCGATCTGCTGTTGCAATCCCATGGCGACTTCCCAGTCTTCTTCCCCATTAGCCTTGTCTCTCAGCTCTTGGAGTTTTGCTTTAGCAGCTTCCAGCGCAGCCTGTTTATCTTGGGCAGCTTCTTCAGCTGACACTCTTAAGGTATGAATTCCAACTAATGAAAAGCTGAAGGTCAGTACCAGTAAGAGAGCAATCAAAACTTTAAGTTTTTTCATGTCTTCCTCCCTAAAGTATTCTTTTATCTTATTTGGCAGTTAGCCTGCTTCGTGTAGAGCAAGCATACCCCCCCCGGAATTCCTTTGTCAAGCACTATTTTTTTGCCAAAATTTTTCTAAAGCTACAGAGATAGCAAAAAATCTTTGCCTTTGCATATTATTTATTTAATTCATATAATTGTGTAAGTTAATTGCACTTTGGAGGCATTATGACACTCGCTAATAAACTTCGTCGCCTGCGCAAAGAACGTTGTCTCACTCAAGATGAGGCTGCTCAAAAGATCGGCGTCTCTACTAGAACATATAAAAACTATGAGCTTGGCAACACTTGCCCTCGCACGCGTTCGATCTATGTTCGTATTGCTGATTTTTATGAGGTAGATATCGACGATCTTTTGATGCTGGGTAGCCGTTTCATCTCCGACAATATTCACTCTGACATGGGTGAGGAAGATGCTGATGCTGTGATCCAAAAAGTTGTGATGATGTTTGCTGGCGGTCGCATGTCTGAGAAAGATAAAGATCTCGCTCTGCAAGCTATCTTAAAAGCATACTGGGATGCCAAAAACGACGGCCAGTAGGTGATCATGTCTGTACATCAGTATATCTATGATAAAGTTGTAGGCTTGGTCGAGCTCTACGGCACCCGTGATCCTCGACGTCTAGCCAATGATTGCGACATTCATCTCTACTGCGAACCTCTGGGTAATCTCTCAGGTTTTTTCGCTGTAGTCGCTGGCAGACGCTGTCTTTTCTACAATCAATCTCTCGACGAGATCACCGCACGGGAGGTCATCGCCCACGAACTAGCTCACGCTCTTCTACACCAAGATGATATGGCGAACTTTGATCGCATACGCGAATGCACTCTGCTCAAGGCGACTACTATAACTGAGCAGGAAGCGAATATCTTTGCAGCCGAATTGTTGCTTGCCGATGAAGAAGTATTGGATTTGCTCTCCTATTACACCGATGAACAAATGGCTAAATCATTAGGTTGCAACCTCGA
>JAEWFX010000010.1 GCA_023388605.1 Bacillota bacterium | reverse complement strand
CTATCATGATGGTATCTGCACGGCTCAAGACAATCTGTGAAAGATAGTGCGGCACTAAGGGCAGACTATAGACCAGGGCATATTTCCAGAGCCATCCTTTGAACAGTGATTGACCGGAACGAAGTTTTGGTATCAGAAATGGAGTATAGAAAATCAGATTTACTAAGGCGATGCTGACGATGCGAGCGGTCACTTGATCTTCGTGAGTCAGTACGGCGATGATACCGACAATGGGTTTTACCACCGCCACCAACAAGGAAATACCTACCAGCATCTGATATTTATAGTCGACACGCTGTTCGCACAGCCAATAGGTAAACACCATGTCTGTCCATAAAATGATAAACATCGCAGTCATCTGCGTGGTGGTAAGTGAGAATAAATTGTTGAAGAAATCTCTAAATAGCCAATAGACGACGAAGTAGCTGCCCATGAAGGTTGTTGAGAATCCGAGCACTGCACTGGAGAACTCTTCGCGATCGTGTTCGAATTGCACGAGACCTTGCGTATAGAAATTGGCTGTCAAACGCAGGGTTATAAACACACTGATAATGTTTTCCCACGATGAGTAGAGGCCGAATTGTCCGTAATTAGCTGAGCCCAACAAGCGTGTAAAAATAGGCGTAGTCAGTACGCTCATGCCTTTTTGCAGAACCATACAGATCAAAAACCACAAGGAGGCCTTGACCTGCAGAGGCATGCCTTCATATTTTTTCAGAGCTTTAGTTAGGGAAATACCAGACATCATAAATCTGCACTAGCAGCGGTCACTGCTAAAGTGCACAGAAATCTCCTTGATAAAATTGCTCTACCACCGCAGAGATAGCCTCGGAGATAGAGTGATCTAAGTAGATATTCTTTTGCGAAGAAGCGGCGATGGCCTTGAGGAAGGCTACTAGCTCATAGCGGATTCCTTCACCATCTAATTTATAAAAATAACGTTTATTATCGTTTTGATTCTCGTAACGTAATTCAAAATAATCTGTTTTCCACCAAGGAGATGGTACGTAGACATAACCTTTGGTACCTGAAATGATGAGATCTCCTTCAGCCTTGACTCCGCGTCCAACTTTGAGTGTAGCCACTGCATGATCGTAGACGAGATTGATTTTAGTAAAGAGGTCAAAATTCTTATGTTCAGGTAGGAGTTTGCTGTGAATATTGGCTTCGCGGTAATCTGTGCCGAGCACATGGAATATAGGCAATAGCGCGGTGGGTCCCCAAGCGCACATGCTGTTCCAGACCCCTTCCAAGTTTGTGCTGCTGATAATATCGTCACGCAGACTAGTGCAGGTGACATCTACAGAGACTATCTTTCCTATCCGCCCGCTTTTGCAGAGTAAGATTAGACGATTATATGCCATGGCGTAGGCTGTTTTGAGAGCATCCATCAAGACAAGGTTGCGTTCTGCAGCTAGTTCAAACAATTCCTGTGTTTCTGCTCGACTGAGAGAGATGGGTGACTCGCACAACACATGCTTACCATTGAGCAGGGCCTGCTTGACATGGTTATAGTGATTGACAGGATCAGAAACTAAGTAGACAGCATCACAATGTTCAAGCAATTCAGCGTAGTTCTCAGTGATATGCGGGATGCTATCCTGCAACTCAGAAGTCAACTGAGGATTGCTGGTGCACAAGGCATTGACCGAGGCACCGTTGACGAAAGCGAATTCACGGTGATACTTGCTGAGGATATTGTCTTCACGATTGCCGACAAGACCTATCGAAATCTCACGTTTCTGTGAACGCAACTCAGTGCTAGAAACACCTTCTGTGCGATCCAGATAGACTACTTCGCAATAATCTCTCAAATAATCAAAATAGCCCACCCAATCAGAGCCGACGGTGAAGATATCTACACCGTAACGCTGTATGTCATCGATTTTTTGACCTTCGTACTCTTCGACGACGATCTGATCAGGTATGCCTGTGGCTTCGAGAGCGGCGATACGATCCATCAGAGTCTGTTGGACATTGATTTTACCGCGTTCACGGTCGAAGTCCTCAGAGGTGACACCGACGATTAGATAGTCGCCTAATGCTTTTGCTCGTTTTAACAGACGTATATGTCCGTGATGCAATAGATCATAAGTGCCGTAGGTGATTACTTTCGTCATCAGTCTTCTTCCTTTTGTCAGAGGAAACATCGCTAGCTACAGTTGCTTAGATGATTCCTCGCTTCTGCAAATCTTCAAATCCTGCGATCAAGGTATCAAAATCAGCTTTGGTCAAATCGCCGATATGTCCAACACGGAAGATCTTCTCGCCTAATTCACCGCCGTTAGGACAGACCCAGATATGGTATTCATCTTTAAGTATTCTAAAAATCTCGTGTGTAGAACCAGGTTTGGTAGACAAGGCGGTCATGGCGTTGGACATAGACTCTGATACCAACTCAAAAGGCAGTGACTCGATCTTGGAGCGGAAATATTCAGCCAGATCACGAGTGCGGGCAATCTCTGATTCTACACCGCCAGCCACCTTGATATCTTTGAGTCGACGATTGATCTGGTACAGAATGCTCACAGCAGGAGTGAAAGGTGTCTGTCCGCGTTCACCATTTTTGAGAGCACTCACTAAGTCTAGATACATGCATTTAACTTTTACTTCGTTGACTCGTTCAACAGCTCGTGGTGATAAAACAATGACAGAGATACCTGGAGGGCAGGCCAGAGCTTTCTGCGAACCTGCTAGCATGATATCTACACCCAGAGCGGCCATATCGAAGGGATCAGCGAGAAAAGAGCTAATATTGTCAGCTATCAAGAAGAGACCTTGCTCACGGCAGAACTCGCTGATCATCGGCATGTCGTAGAGTACACCAGTAGATGTTTCGTGCACATTTAGTACAAAAGCTGTATGTGTACCATCAGCGTAAGGTTCGAGATCTGCCCGGGTCAGGCTTTTACCAGGAGCTAATTTGATCTCGCTAAAGGGTATATCATGTATAGTTAAAATCTCGACAAATCTCTGTCCAAATGTACCACCGTTGACAACAATGGCCTTGTCCGCAGAGGTCAAGGTGTTGATGATCGAAGCTTCCATCGATGCTGTGCCTGAACCAGTGACGAAGACAACTCGACTGTCCTGAGGGGCATTGGTCAATTCTAACATCATCTCTTCGTTTTCCAGCATTAACTGCGAAAACGAAGCTGTACGGAAATAAGGTACTTGCTCGGCACCAACATCTAGAATTGTCTGAGAAGATTGTACAGGTCCAACCGTAAAATTTAACATCATGATCACCTATCTTTCAAAACTTGATTTCTGTCTAAACTTTTCCTCGAAAAGAGCACGCATTTGTTGTTGTTCGTACGCAAAATTCATTTCTTCAGGATCATCATCATTTACACATACTGTATTATAACTTTTATCATTGAGCACTTCACGAGCCTTTTCGACACTAATTTGTCCGATGGTAAAATAATCGCTCTTCACGGCTGAAGGTTCAAAATCACCTTTACAGATCTGCCAATAACGGAATAGATATTGATTGATATCGTTGCGTGTACGGAAGCGGTGGTGACAGACTTTATCGAGTATATAGCCGTACTTGTCCCAGACCTCACGGCAAGTAGATTTTTTCAGAGGCTGACAGCTATGAAAATTATAAAATCCAGTAAATACGGATGACCATTTAGCGAGGAGCAAGTTTTTTAGTAAGGCCTTACGGTATTTCAAACTAAACCATTTGCGACGATTTTTATGGATGACCTCAGGTTTTGAAAACTCGGTGTTGATGATCCCCAACATATTGAGTTCCGTGTATGGCATGAAGTTCTGTAGATTATTTTGCTTGATAATACCTAAAATCGCTGCGTCACGTGGCTTGCCATCGACAAAGAAATCTTCTGGACATGTCTGCTGAGTGAGATAGACATCGTCGTTGAAGTAGATGAAGTGCTCGGATAGATCAGGTATACGGAATAAATTCAACTCGATGCAGATGGAAGTAAAAGTTGGCAGATATTGCTTAGGGATATAATCGTCGTGACGCACAATTTGTATTTTGGGATGATCAGTGTTCAGCCATTTGGGTATGTGTCCCCAAGTGACGAAAAACACTTTGCGTACCCAGGGGGCATTTTGTTCGATCGCACGAAACCAATAAGGCAAAAGATCCCAATCACGATAACGTTCTTCCCCAGCATCGAATTCCGCTGGTTGCTCTTCGGAACTGGAATGAACAGTGACACTTTGGTTTGGAGTGTTTTCTGTGTCGCTTGAGTCGATATTGCTATCAATCTCTAGTTTTTTATATTTGTTGAATTCCACTAACCAGTCAGGATCAGATCCATCGACCCAGGGGACAACTATATCGATAGGCACCTCTGAATATTGGTGGTTGTGTCTAGGCATTATGTTCCTCCTCAGAAGTCAGTGAAAAACCTATTCCCCAGTGAGCTTCACGTTTCCCTTCCTCGGGGATCACCATATAGTCGCCGTACTGATTTTTGAGGTATTCATCAGTATTGTGCGGTAGATTTATCTGCATATCTTCAAAAGGTCCTTGCGTAGTCGGCAAGTACACATCTTTAGGCATGATGTGACCAAAGTAGTGTTTCACGTCAGTCGGCACCGTGCAGTAACCAGTATCTTTGTCCGTAGATACCACATACTCATAGATGCGAGCCCAACGTTGATAGGAGAAAAAGCCAAATATAGTAGCGATCAAGATGCGTAGGCGATAATTGAATTTCCCTTCTTTGGTCTGGAAGAAAAACTCACGTTTTTGTTGATTGGTCAAGCCTTTGAACAGAGTCGAGACTGCGATATGTTGTACTAAAGTGGCCAGTCGTCCCTTGAACCAACGCACTAAGCGATTGCGGGGTACATTCTCAATCGGGAAAATGTCGATCTGTATGCCTTTCGGTAAATCTGTACCAAAAGTTTGGAGCGAAGCACGATAGGTATTGCGT
>JAEWFX010000052.1 GCA_023388605.1 Bacillota bacterium | reverse complement strand
CGAGAGCGAAGGCAAGGACGGACGAGGATTGTTCCCAGCTGCCGTCAATTTCTCCAGTGATCTGCACTCCATGGGTCAATACATCCAAGATGGACGCCGGATCTTGTTTGAGACCATATTAGATTTTGCTGCTAATCGTTCTGACGTAGTTTTGACTGAGCAAGCTGACAATGCCGATGGTCTTAATTACCTAGCAGGTAAAACACTGAATCAAGTAAATCAAACTGCTCTTGTCGGCACTATGATGGCACACGAAGATGGCGGAGTTCCCAGTATTCGCCTGCAATTAGCCAAATTAGATGCCTATCATCTGGGTGCTTTGATTTATTTCTTTGAATACGCTTGTGGACTCAGTGGTCTTATGCTCAGTATCAATCCATTTGATCAACCTGGTGTAGAGGCTTATAAACGCAACATGTTTGCCTTGCTCGGCAAACCTGGTTTTGAAGAGCTAGCTGAGACATTGAATAAACGATTGGTACAATGAAGAGAGATGTAGTAGCACCGATTCGCTTACCGAGAAATTTTTCTCCGGGCATGGTCTTACAGCAAAACTGTGAGGCTTACTTAAGGGGTTCTGCTAAAGGTGCCAAATACATTTATCTCAGCTTAGAACGTCTTCCCAATAAAGGTAGACAAATACAAGGTCGTAAGTATGGCACGATATATCGCACGCGTGCAGAAGTTTCTGCCTCAGGTCATTTTCAGCTCAAGTTGCCAGCAGTAAAAGCCACTCCAGATAATTATCAATTGACAATCAATACTGATAGACAGACTATAGTACTCAAAAACATCACTTTTGGTGAAGTTTGGTTATTTGCTGGCCATCGTTACTTTACTGAATTGCCTGTCGACGAATTGATCGATGCCTGTTCCAAGAACAGCATGCTGCGTTTTTTTACAATGAATCGATCAGGACTGGCAGATAATGAATTTGTCTATTCAGAAGAGGAGATGACTAGAATTCCTGGCGGACGCTGGATCAATCAGAAGATAAGTGATCTTAACGAGCTCAATCCCGCCGCTTTAGCTTTTGGTCTAGAATTACAAAAAAAGCTTCACTGTCCTGTAGCTGTATACGATCTGGTGACGGAGAGTTTCTTGCACTCGTGGTTGCCTCCCCAAATTTTAGCTACAGAACGTGATCTGCAGGAAGTTGTCAGACGACGCGGTTTCAACCAGGGCAATAAACCATCTGCTGATGAAAAGAATGAGCAATCTAAAACAACTGTCACGAATCAAGATTTGATGGATGATACGGATGCCGATAGTAAGGAAAAAACTACTGTCGCGCCCATCGATTTTCCTTCGACACTCTATCGTCACAAATTATCTTGTTATCGTGATTTAGCATTGCGCGGTGTGATCTGGCAATCTTGTGACGCAGATGTATACTATCCCCAATTTGTCAGTAAGGGCTTGCGTGAATTCAATAAATCTCTACGTTCCTTGTTCATAGCACCCAGTGATAATCTCCACTTTATTTTTAACCAATTGCCCCTCGATTACTACTGCGAGGACGGCAAACAAAATAGAGATGAAACTCTAGTTAAATTCAACGAGATGTTGACCATGACTCGTCGCAAACTATGTCTGAGTGCCGGCATGGTAACTACATATGATCTCTGGCGTGAAGATTATCCCCAAGTACAATTGGATTTACAGGAATTGGGTAGAAGATTTCAGATTGTTGCAACTGGTAAAGTATACAATCACAAGCAGATAAATTCTGCACCTGAATGTGTCTATGCCGAGAAAACTGGCAATAAGTTACTTCTGACCTTTGATAATGTGGGGAAGGGGCTAAGCTTACCTGACGGCGATAACTGCTTGAAAGGTTTTATGTTGCGTGGCAAAAATACTGATTATTTGCCGGCTAACGCTAAGATCTTATATGGTGTCAGAGTTCTGGTTTGGAGCGATGAGATCGATGATCCTGTTGCTTGTGCATATGCTTATAGCAGTTTCAATCAGCATTGCAACCTATCTGCACGTGAATTGATGCCAGTTGTGCCATTCTCATTGGAAGCGATCAAAAAAACCTTAAATTATCCTGCCTGGCTAGATTGCGATAGTATGTGGCAATTACAGGTGAAAACACCTGGCGATAGCCTAGTGCTAGATCCTCTATGGTTAGTCTACCAGGGTAAAGCTAAATTCAGTTTAGACCGTCATAATAAATGTCACGGCAACGCTTCTTTGAGGTTGAATTACCAACAATCGACAACGGGAGTATTGGAGATCGGTCCGCAGTTAGGATCAGCTTCATGTTATGCTCCTCTTGATCTCAGCCATTTCAATTATCTAAGCCTCAATGTTTTTAACAGAGATTCACATCTCAAGAGTATCGCATTGGTTTTGCAAGATGCTGAGGGTGAACGTATCCAATATGCTAATGCTGTTATCCGCAACGATTTAGCCTGGCATGAAGTCAGTTTTGATTTACAGCGTGCTGAAGATCATGGCCTTAAATTAAGTAAAATTCAACATATTGGACTGATGATTATAGACGATCATCCAAAAGGCTGTATATATATTGATAAAATAAGTTTTCAGGAGCCGAAAAATGAAGAAAATAGATAAAGTAGCTAAAAATTTTGATCCACAAGCACGTGAGCAAGTATTGTATTCTGCCTGGCGTGAAGCTGGTTGTTTTAAGGCTAAACCCAATCCAGATAAGCCTAAATTTTCCATTGTTATGCCACCGCCCAATATTACAGGCCACCTACATATCGGCCATGCTCTAGATTTGACCTTGCCCGATATCACTGTCCGCTACAAGCGTATGTCTGGTTTTGAGACCTTATGGTTACCTGGTACAGATCACGCTTCTATCGCCACTGAGTCGAAGATCGTCGAAGCGATGAAACAAGAGAATTTGACGAAAGCTGATATCGGTCGCGAGAAGTTCCTCGAACGCGCTTGGGAATGGAAAAAACTATACGGTGATACTATCAATCGCCAGATTACTCGTTTAGGTTCATCTTGCGACTGGGATCGTTCGGCCTTTACGATGGATGAACAACTCACGCGTGCAGTATATGAAGTATTTGTAGATCTCTATGAAAAAGGTTTGATCTATCGTGGTGAACGCATCATCAACTGGTGTCCTCATTGTCACACCTCTATATCAGATGTCGAAGTAATCTATGCTGAGCAGGATGGTAAATTCTATCATCTGCGTTATCCTCTCGCTGATGGAACAGGTTATCTAGAGTTAGCGACGACACGTCCAGAGACAATGCTCGGCGATACCGCTGTCGCTGTTCATCCCGATGATGAACGCTATCAGCATCTGATTGGTAAAAAAGTGATTTTGCCACTGCTCAACAAGGAGATACCCGTTGTCGCAGATGAATATGTCGAGATGGACTTTGGAACTGGTGTCGTCAAAATCACACCAGCACATGACCCCAATGATTTCGAGGTGGGTCTACGCCATAACCTAGAGCAGATCAATATCTTAACTGATGATGCCATCATCAATGAAAATGGCTGTAAGTACTGTGGCTTGAGCGTAGCTGAGGCGCGCAAGGCCGTCGTAAAAGACTTGGAAGAACAGGGATATCTCCTCAAAATAGAAGATATAAAGCACAATGTCGGTCAGTGTCAGCGTTGTAAAACAGTTGTAGAACCACGTATTTCTAAACAGTGGTTTGTCAGTATGAAAGAGTTGGCAAAGCCCGCTCTGGAAGCTGCCTATAAAGGTGATGTCCGCTTTGTGCCCGAACGTTTCTCTAAACTCTATTATCATTGGATGGAGAATATACGTGATTGGTGTATCAGTCGTCAGTTATGGTGGGGTCATCGTATCCCAGCTTGGTATTGTGAGGATTGTGGAGAGATTACTGTCAGCCGCGAAAAGCCGACTTGTTGTAAACACTGTAAATCGACAAATATCAGACAGGATGAGGATACTTTAGATACCTGGTTCTCTTCGGCTCTATGGCCGTTTGCCACCATGGGTTGGCCTGACAAAACTGAAGATCTAAAGTATTTCTATCCAACTGATCTCTTGGTGACTGGTTACGATATCTTGACCTTCTGGGTTTCACGTATGATTTTTTCCGCCTTGGAGCACACAGGTGTAGTTCCTTTTAAAGATGTACTCCTTCATGGTTTGATCCGTGACAGTGAAGGACGCAAGATCTCTAAGACATTGGGCAATGGTATCGATCCTCTGGAGGTAATCGAGCAGTATGGTACAGATTCTCTGCGTTATGCCTTGATCTCAGGTATTTCGCCAGGTAATGATCTGCGCTTCCATTACGCTAAAGTTGAAGCAGGACGCAATTTTATCAACAAGGTATGGAATGCCTTCCGCTTTGTTTTGATGAATCTTGATGATGACAAGACTTTGAGTGATTATTCACGTGAGAATATCATCAAATCACTTGATGACCTCAAGGTAGAAGACAAATGGATCATACATCAATTGCAGGATCTGATCGAAGAGGTTACACGTAATCTAGAACAATATGAGTACGGTATAGCACTCGCCAAAATCTACAATTTCTTATGGGATGATTTCTGCGATTGGTACATTGAGCTAGTCAAAACACGTCTGCGTGGAGAAGATGCAGAGGACAGACTATTAGCTCAAAATGTCTTAGTCTATGTCTTATTGGAAGCCTGCACTTTGCTACATCCTTTTATGCCTTTCTTCACTGAAGATATATTCAATAATCTGGCTCACGATGGATTCTTGATGATGCAGGCCTGGCCTAAAGCTGAGCAAAATCTCTATTTCGAGACAGAGAAGAACAAATTGTCTCAGTTGCAAGAAGCTGTTCGCAGTATTCGTAATTCACGCAGTGAATTGAATGTAGCACCGCATATCAAAGCTACATTGTATGTAGTTAGAGACGAAAATAAATTCGCTGATTTCTTGTCAGAACAAGCGGATAAACTTGTCAATTTAGCTGGTATCAGCGAAGTTAAAGTGATCGATAAGGAGGAGGCTCCGAGTAAAGCGGTGACCATTCCTCTGAGTTTCAGCACCCTGTATCTGCCTTTAGCTGATCTCATAGACTTT
>JAEWFX010000013.1 GCA_023388605.1 Bacillota bacterium | reverse complement strand
TGTCGTGTTCGTATTGACTGTAATTGGCTACTACCTTGGCGAGCTGGGTTAAGGCATCCCAACGTGAATTAACCTGTACAGCAATTTGTCCTAGGGTATTTTTGAGCATTTCTTCCAAACGTACTAAAGCACGTTGACAAGAAATTACATATAAAACAAGAATGACGATAATAACTAATAAAATAAGCATAATAGAACCAGTAGCTAAGGCTAAGATGGGTTGAACAAACATAAATACCTCACGATAAAATAACTTAGAACCAGTATACTCTTTTAAGATACTGTTTGAAATTATCTCATCTAAATGTTTTGAAAATTAATATAATTTAATTAATCGACTATAAAGCTCCTCAGCAGCGTAGAGTTCTGCGATCTTGATATATTCATCACAGTGATGAGCATGTGCTAAATCACCAGGTCCAATAATCAGCACAGGATAACCGCTACTACGCAATGGATTTCCATCAGTGGAACCAGTAAAACAAAACTCCTCAACAGCAAATTGTTCTCGCATTATCTGCAAAACCCTTTCATTGTCTGCTGCTATCCAAGGTTCTCTACGATCGACTACCGTATATTCAAAACCAGCTCGTGGATATGCTTTCTGTATATTTTCTAGGTGCTTTTCAAAACGTGCTAGTACATCAGAACAATTATCGGCTAAACCTATTCTGGCATCGATAGTTAGATCGCATATATTGGGTACGACACAAGGCTCGAGACCAGCATTTATTTCCAGTGCCTGCCAAAAAGTTTTACCGCTTATAGCATTATCAACAAATTGCTCTCTGTCCATAGTTTTGATCAAATCGATAGCTGGATAGATAGCATTGAGGCCTACTTCCCTCTTAGAACCATGAGCCGCTTCACCGCTAATACGAATTTTCCACCAGCTACGACCACGTGATGACGAGGCCAAACGCAAACTTGTAGGTTCACAGATAATATAATTAGCTCCAACTGGTACAAGACCTGATTGAATGACCGAATGGATACCCGACATAGTATCTTCTTCATCACAAGTAGCGACAAAATATAAATCGTAGTCGAGAGCCAGTTCCTCTTGCATACGCTTAGACCTTACAAATGCATAAAAACTTGCCCACAGACCCGATTTCATATCACAGGCACCACGTCCATAGATTTTTCCGTCTACTTCTTCACCTGCCCAGGGATCGTAATGCCAACGCTCCAATTCTTCTGCACGCACTGGTACAACATCCATATGACCACAAAAGACCAAAGGCGACTTATGTGTAGCATTTGCTGTAGAGGCAGGGATATGAGCTACTAAACTACTTCTATCTTCTGTCAGGATCAACTCGGTAAAGCTAATATTCTCCGCACGTAGGATATCCATAAAATAACTGCATACTGCTCGCTCATTGCCTGTAGGGTTGCTGCTGTTGATCCTAATAAGATCTTGTAAACCTGTTTTAAGTTCAGATTCTTGGAAAGTTAGTTTAGACATAAAAATATACCTCTACTATAAATAAAAAACTCACGGTTGCTGATAACCGTGAGTTCTTGGTGGGAACAACTGGGCTCGAACCAGTGACCCCTTGCTTGTAAGGCAAGTGCTCTCCCAGCTGAGCTATGCTCCCAAGCTTGGTGCTCAGTGTCGGAATCGAACCAACGACACGAGGATTTTCAGTCCTCTGCTCTACCAACTGAGCTAACTGAGCAAAAGCCGATCCTCAGGATCGGCAGTGGCGACGCGGAAGGGACTCGAACCCTCGACCTCTAGCGTGACAGGCTAGCATTCTAACCAGCTGAACTACCGCGCCAAATGTTCAACGCTTGACTATATTAGCAAAGAGATCAAATACTTGTCAACACAAAAATTGACAAAGCCTAGTATCATTTTATGAAACTAGGCTTAAGTCAGAGTTTATTGGAGAGAATGAGTAGTTACAATTGGAATTCTCGCTTAATTTCATCGAGACAACGGAGAACATAATCAAGATCTTCACGTGTGTGTGCTGCAGAGATCTGAGTGCGTATTCTAGCCTTTCCTTCAGGCACTACTGGATATTTGAAAGCTACCACGTATATACCTTTAGCGAGCATTGCCTCAGCTACTTTTAACGCCTTATGGGCATCGTAAATCATGATGGGGACGATGGGATGCGTTCCCGGTATAATGTCGAGACCTAGACGCTGTACTCCTGCACGAAAATACTCAGTATTGGCACGAAGACGTTCGAGCAGATCTCCTGAATTTTTGATTAGATCTATTACCTTCAGAGAACCAGCTGTGATGGCGGGAGAAAGTGTATTAGAAAATAAATAAGGTCTGCTCTTCTGACGTAACCAAGCGATCATTTTGCTGGAGGCTGCTGTAAAACCACCTGAAGCTCCACCCATGGCTTTACCTAAAGTCGATGTCAAGATATCAACTCTGCCCTCTACTCCACAATGCTCGATAGTGCCACGACCTGTTTTGCCGACGAAACCAGTGGCATGGCTGTCATCGACCATAACTAGGGCATCGTATTTGTCTGCTAAATCACAGATGCCTTGTAGGTTAGCGATGATGCCGTCCATAGAGAATACGCCGTCGGTAGCTATCAGCTTAAAGCCTTTGCCCTCAGCATCTGCCTGCTGCAGGCAACGTTCTAGATCTTCCATGTCATTGTTTTTATAACGATAACGTCTAGCCTTAGATAGACGGATACCATCGATGATGGAAGCGTGATTTAATTGATCGCTGATAATAGCATCCTCTGCTGTAGTTATCGTCTCGAATAAACCACCATTGGCATCGAAACAAGATGAGTATAATATCACATCTTCAAATCCTAGGAAGTCTGCTAATTCACGCTCTAATTGTTTATGGATTTGCTGAGTACCACAAATGAAACGCACTGAGGAAAGACCATAACCCCATTTATCGTAGCTAGCTTTGGCAGCAGCGATCAATTCAGGATTATTGGCCAAACCTAAATAATTATTCGCACACATATTGATTACATCTGAGCTATTTGTGGTTGAAATGCGATTTTGCTGAGCTGCAGTCAAGATTCTCTCTTCGCTGTATAAACCAGCTGCTTTTAACTCATCTAGTTTTTGTTCAATTATCTGTCGACCCTTTTTCATTTTATTCCTCTCTCGCAGTTGTCCAATCGATGATAACTTTACCTGATTGTTTGCTGCCCATGGCATCAAAACCTTGTTGAAAATCACGGAAGTCTACACGGTGAGTGATGAGCTTAGTCAAATCCAATCCACTCTGCACCATGGCGATCATTTTGTACCAGGTCTCAAACATTTTTCGACCATATATGCCTTGGATATTCAATCCTTTAAAGATGACTTGATTCCAGTCTATCATTGCCTCCGGCGGCATTATTCCTAGGAGGGCTATTTTACCACCGTTACGCATATTGGCTACGATATCTTGCATAGCCTTCGGTGAACCAGACATCTCCATCGCCACATCAAATCCTTCGTCCATATGTAGTTGACGCATCTCTGCTTGCAAACTAGTGTTATTGAGATTTACACAGTGCACATCTGGCGTGATCTCTTTAGCGAGATTTAGACGATATTCATTGAAATCGGTGATGACGATATGCCTTGCTCCGACATGCCGGGCGATGGCTGCAGCCATAATGCCTATGGGACCTGCACCAGTGATCAAGACATCCTCACCGATCAAATCGTAAGTCAAGGCAGTATGTACAGCATTACCGAGCGGATCGAAGATGGCTGCTATTTCATCGGGGATATCATCAGGTACTGGTACGACATTAGCACGGGGAATCACTAGATATTCGGCAAAGGCACCAGGTCTTTCAACACCCACCCCTTTGGTATTAGGACATAGGTGTCTCTGCCCTGCACGGCAATTGCGACAAGCACCGCAAATTATATGCCCCTCACCTGAGACTCTCTGTCCGACATGAAAAGCGTCGACCAAATCTCCGACAGCAACTATTTCACCCACATATTCGTGTCCGATATGCATAGGTGGTTTGACGTGCTCAGCTGCCCAAGGCGTCCATTTATAGATGCTCATGTCAGTACCACAGATCGCCGTCTTATGGATTTTAATCATAACCTCATCTGCTGCCATTTCAGGGATGGGAACACGCTGCAATTCCAAACCTTCGGCGGCTTTGGCTTTAACTAGTGCATACATCTGATCCATAAATACCTCTAATCTATTTCGTATACTAATTCATCGTCGACCATGATCTTCGCTCCCAAAGGATTGAGGACATAGTCTCGATGCTGCCAATAAAAAGCTTGTGGGTAATTAGCTCGGTTGATAGCTACGACGACTTCTTGTACTCCATCTATTTTGCCTCCGCTAGCTGTCTCGCCTTTGTCCTGCTCAAATTCCTTACTAAATCTACGCCAGACTAGCACATCGCCTTTGGCGGAGATCAATTCACATTTGCCGGAGCACAACACTGCATATTGTTGCTTGAAGGCAATTATTTTGCGGAATTCTCTAGTAAAATCACTATCCGTCAAGTCTTCGCGAAAAGTTCTGCGATTAAAAGGATCACGAAAACCTTCCGCAGCATATTCATCGCCATAATATATGGAAGTCATGCCTGGTAACGCAATCTGCAACAGTGTTGCCAAAAGCAATCTTTTTTCACCCAAGGCACGCTGCTTATCACTGAGGGCTGTCTTGATTTGCTCTTCTCTTTTACCAGGATCTGGTAATTCAGCTAAAGCAGTGGTAGCACGAACTGTGTCATGTGTCGACAGCAAATTCATATTGCTGTAAATAGCTGCTGGCGGAAAATTCTCTTGTAGACTGAGCAACTGATCGGCACAAATTTCAGCACTGATATCACCTAGCAACCACTCTAAAACAGCCTTGCGAAAAGGATAACCCATCACTGAGTCATGGGTTGTACCGAACATGAAATCGCGCAGATGTCCATAGCTTATCTTGTTGCTCGGATCTTCCCAAACTTCCCCGAGTAAGATGGCTTCGGGATTATATTTTTTTAGTCGACGACGAAAATTGCGTAAGAACTCATCTGGTAATTCATCCGAAACATCGAGCCTAAATCCGCTCACCCCTTGATCCAACCAGAATTTTACTACACCTTTTTCGCCTAAAATAAAGTCAGTATAATGCAGATCGTTTTCATGGACATTGGGCAGATCTTTGAAACCCCACCAACTTTCATAGGTCGGTGGCTCTGCAGCATGATCGAAGCGATACCAACTACTGAACTCAGAATATGCCCCAGTAGTAGCAGCTTGCCATGCACCGACAGTGTCATAACGTCCGTACAGATTAAAATACTTGCTATCTGCACCTGTGTGACTAAACACACCGTCCAGGATAATTTTAATCTCACGTTTCTCTGCTTCCTGACATAGAGTGCGGAAATCTTCTAATGTTCCTAGCAGAGGATCTACGGCAAAATAATCACCCGTATCATAGCGGTGATTCGAGCGAGCACGGAATATGGGATTTAGGTAGATGACATCTGTACCAAAACTCTTGATATAGTCCAGCTTTTCTGTGATGCCTTGCAACGTACCGCCATAGAAGTCACAGGCCATATAACCGGTGTGTGGACGACCCTCAATGTCTACTTCCTCCTGCCAATCAGCATGATAGATACGCTCACTGCTATCACCTTCAGCTAGCATCTTCTCGAAGCTGTAATCAGCACCACGACGATAGCGGTCGGGGAAAATCTGATAGATGACTCCGCCTTGAAACCATTCGGGTACGGCAAAGTCTTCTTTGTACACTGTAATTTGCCACGTGAGTGGATAGGGCAAACTATTGTCTGAATACATCGGAGGTTCGGTTACTAGAATACCGCCACCTCGGTACGATTGATCATCCTTGATGAAATAACTGATCTCACCATTGACGTCGACCAGTTTGAACCAGTAGAAAACTAAGCCTCGCTCTAATGGCAGAGGCAGAGGCAGGGAGTATATTGTCTCATCGCCCTGCTCGTCACCTTTGAGAGGAGCAAAGCTATATTGATAGTTGTTCAAACCATAGATATAGTGCAACTCTACACGATCTAAATCGCCACCACTGACAGCGAGACGCAAATCTACTTCTGTGCCACAAGGTCTGGCTCCAAAAGGATCTCTATATCTCAATTCTCTACTGAAATGCTGTACTAACATCAGGCAGATGTTTCCTAGATAATCTGACGGTATAGATCACAGTAGATCTCTGCCGATTTCTTCCAAGAAAATTCACAACTCATGGCATTGTTCACTAACCTACGCCAGTCATCTCTGTGCTCTCGATAAACATTGATGGCATTCTTCGTACAGAACAACAATTCATGTGCATTGATATTTGCAAACGAGAAACCCGTGCCAGTCTTATCGAATTTGTTGTACGCCTGCACGGTATCTTTGAGACCACCGGTTTCACGCACAACGGGCAGACTGCCATAACGCATGGCGATCAATTGACTTAGACCACAAGGTTCAAAGATGGATGGCATCAAGAACAGGTCGCTCGCAGCATAGATTCGGCGAGATAGTGCTTCGTCGAATTTGATCAAAGTACGAACTTTCTTCGGATGACGATTGGCTAAATTACGAAAAGCTTCTTCGTATGAGTATTCCCCTGTGCCAAGTAAGACAAATTGAATATCGTCTTCTAATAATTCGTCGATGATACGAGTGATCAGATCCATGCCTTTCTGCGATGTCAAACGACTTATCACAGCAAGTAACGGTACATCTGCACGCTCAGCTAATCCCAGCTCTTGTTGTAAGGATCGCTTGCAAGCTGCTTTACCTATATCTACTGTCAACGAATTATAATTGCTGGCCAGTTGAATATCTGTCTCAGGATTGTATGAATCAACATCTATTCCGTTGAGAATACCCTTGAGTTTCCAGGCTTGAGCTGCCAATAAGCCGTTTAGACCTTCACCATAATAATCGCTGAATATCTCGTTAGCATAATTGGGAGATACGGTGGTGACACGGCTACTATACATTATGCCGCTCTTCATAAAGTTGGGTACACCATCCTTCATGATACCTGCCTCAGAGAGATAGCTCTCAGGTAATTCAAGGAGGTCTTGTACTTTTTCTCTGCCGTGGATACCTTGGAACTTAAGATTATGAATGGTATAAAGGCAGTGAGTATTCTTTAGATAGCCGTGCGACTGATAATGTGCTTCCAACAACACAGGGATAACGCCCGTCTGCCAATCGTTTAGATGAAGAATCTCTGGTTCAAAACCCATCGGTGTTCCTAAGGACTCTAAGACAGCACGTTGAAAAAAACTAAATCTCTCTATGTCAAATGAGTATTCTAAATAGAGAGCATCATGACCGAAATAGTATTCATTGTCGATAAAGTATACTGGTACACCGTCAAAATCTAGTTTGAGCAGACCACTGTACATGGTACGCCAACCGATTTTGATCATCGTCCAACGAATGAATTCTAACTGATCACCATAATTATCCTTGATACGCTTATAGAGTGGCATGATCACACGTGCATCATGTCCCTGCTCACGAATCGCTTTAGGCAATGATCCTACGACATCTCCTAGACCGCCAGATTTGGCTAGAGGTGCCATCTCTGAACTGACAAATAAAATCCTCACACTACCACTCCTTTACCGATAACCACAGGATAATCAGGCTGACCTTGCAGTTTGACACCTGGACGGATAGTCGTGTTTTTGTCGACGATGACATTGATCAATTCTGCACCTTCACCGATCACACTGTTCTGGAAGATTATACAGTTTTGAACCTTAGCATGACTGCCTATCTCTACGCTGCGGAATAGCACGCTGGACTGCACAGAACCAAAAATCTTACAACCGTCAGACAACATCGAATTAGCTACATTATTGTTGCTGCCATAGTGAGCTGGCGACTCATTTTTGACCTTAGTATAGATCGGACGCTCAGAATCAAATAGTTGATCCATTACCTCCGGCTCAAGTAGACGCATAGAAGAAGAAAAGTATGTAGCTACAGAATTAATACGCAAGGCGTAATCGCGATATTCAAAACCTCTGATCTTTAGACTATTATGCATCTTCAGTAATTTCTCGATGCTAAATCCTGAAGTACCACGTGCTACAGCTTCTGATACAACATTCTGCAAGATTTTTCGCTCCATAACTAGTACGCCTAACGAGGAACGTTGAGTTTTCGGTGGATTTTGATCGAGCAATATGTCCTTCAAGATACCGCGATCTAAATCTAGAGCAAAATTCGGTGAACCATACTTGTTCGAATCGCGGTTATACATAATAGTGATATCTGCATCATTGTTGACATGAGCGGAGACAAATTCTGCTAAATTCACATTCATCACAACATTGGGGTTAGAGATCACTACATATTTTTTGCGGTTGTGATCTAAGAAATCCAATAAGCCTGTGAGGTCATATGAATTCATCTGGTAAGCACCTGAGGTCAAGAAGGGAGGCAAAATCGATAAGCCCTGCTGCATACGATCTAGATCCCACGAAGAACCAGTGCCTAAGTGATCCATCAACGATCGATACTTATAGGTGGTGAGTACGCCAATACTCTTGATCCCAGAATTTACCATATTTGATAGCATAAAATCGATAATACGATATCTACCAGCAAAAGGTATGGCCGCAAGAGCACGCGGTTGAGATAATTCACCGAGAGTTACACGATCATGATCAGCTAAAATTAAACCTAATGCATCAATTAACATGTTACCTCCTAGTAAGTCAGTGCCATCTTGACAACAGCTTTATTGGACTTACCCTTTTGGGGTTCTGAGATCATCGAGTTAGGGGCGATGGAGATATTATTCTTAATGATGAGTCCACCTTGAAATACAGTTATGCCATCGCTACACAGCTTAGTATTCACATAGTCTGTTATACCTTTTTCTACCTGCGGTGTCGCCTTGACATTGCTACCGATGTGAGTATCTATTCCGACAATACAACGATCTAGATGAGTTCCTTTGCCTACTACCACGCCCGGCATCAGGATCGAATCTTTGACGACTGCTCCCTCCTCAATCACCACATTGTTAGAGAGAACTGAATGGTAAACTTCGCCGTAGATCTTATCACCATCTGTGAGAACACTATCTACTACTTTGGCATTGTCTGCGATATAGTGGGCTGGACGTATGGGATTACGACTATAGATACGCCAGTGCGGATCACTTAGATCAATCAGTTCTGGATGGTCTAACAAATCCATATTGGACTCCCACAACGAATAGATTGTTCCCACATCTTTCCAATAACCTTCGAATTTATAGGCCTGTAATTTATGTTTATCAGCTAACATGGCAGGGATAATATTTTTGCCGAAATCATTATCAGACTTTTTGTTGGCCTCATCTTCGATCAGCTTTTCACGTAAAACGTCCCAAGAAAAAATATAGATGCCCATAGAAGCTAAATTGCTCTTAGGCTCAGCTGGTTTTTCCTCAAACTCGACGATGCTACCATTTTCATCTGTATTCATGATGCCGAAGCGTGAAGCTTCTTCCCAAGGCACTTCGATGACGGCGATAGTAGCATCAGCTTCATTCTCGATATGAGCCTTCAGCATCTTCAAATAATTCATTTTGTAGATGTGATCACCAGATAGAATCAGCACATATTTTGGCTCATACATGTCGATAAAGTGTATATTCTGATAGATAGCATTCGCTGTACCCTTGTACCAGTCACTGCCTGAACTAGTCTGAAAAGGAGGTAAAATTGATAGTCCTCCGTTGTTGCGATCTAGATCCCAGGAGTGACCATTGCCCATGTATGTATTCAAGCGAAAAGGTTGATACTGTGTCAGTACACCCACAGCTTCAATGCCTGAATTAGTACAATTACTCAAAGGGAAATCGATGATGCGATACCTACTGCCATAAGGCACTGCAGGCTTAGCGACATACTGTGTCAAAACACCGAGACGCGAACCTTGACCACCTGCAAGTATCATCGCGACAAGTTCTTGTCGTGCCATATTAACCTCCTACTACCTTTATCTCCAGCAGACGACTTCATCGCCTGTCTATTTTTGTTTTAGCCTTTTAGTGTGCCCAGACTTCACAGCGGTTTTAGTTTTGCTCTTGATACCAGTCTTAGTTTTGGCTTTGACGTTTTTGGCTTTTTTAATTTTGCGTTTTAGGTACATACCACATAGCGGTGGCAAAACTATTTCTAAGGAATGCTTGCCCTCATCACTCTTGCTCGGAGTAGTCTTCAACTTTGGCTTCTTCTCTTCGGTATCGTACCAATAGCCTGCTCCGCTATAACATTTATCGTCGCTGTTAAGAACGATCTCGTATTCGGCAGCTTCGTCCAGTTTGAATTCATAGTAATCGTAAACTTTGGGGGTAAAGTTGAAGATCGCTAAAATCGCCTCTCCGTTCTCAGGATCTATACGTTCAAAAGCTAAGACACTGTCTTGATCCGCGTCGACCAAAACCCACTTGAAACCTTCCCAGCCACGATCCACACGCCAAAGTGCTGACTCACCTAAGTAGAGATGATTGAGATTCTTGACAAATGAACGCATAGAATCGTGCGAAGGATACTGAAGCATAAACCATTCTAATTCTTCATAAAAACGCCACTCCAAAAAAGGTGCGAATTCGTTTCCCATAAAATTTAATTTGGCACCTGGATGTGCCATCTGATACATATAGGTCGCACGTAGTGAAGCGAATTTACGCCAGTAATCGCCACTCATACGATCGAGTAGAGTTCTCTTGCCGTGTACGACTTCGTCATGAGAAAAAGGTAATATGTAGTTTTCGCTAAAGGCGTACATCATGGAAAAGGTGAGCAATTTATGATGATCCTTGCGACCAATATAATCGACTTCAATATAGTCTATGGTGTCGTTCATCCAACCCATATTCCATTTGTGGGTAAAGCCTAAACCACCAGACTCTACAGTATCAGTAACTTTAGGAAACGAAGATGATTCTTCGGCTATCATCAAACATGCTGGATATTCTCTGCGAATAATCTGGTTTAGCTGTTTGATGAAATCAATGGCTTCGAGATTTTCTCTGCCACCGTAGCAATTGCGCACATGTGCTTCTCTACCGAAATCCCAGTAGAGCATCGAACTCACAGCATCTACACGCAGGCCATCGAAATGGAATTCTTCTAACCAATAACAAGCCGAAGAAAACAGGAAGGATCTGACTTCAGCCTTGCTATAATCGAATACTAGAGTTCCCCAATCTCGATGTTCAGCTAAATCTTTAGCCGCATATTCGTAGAGAGGTTCGCCATCGAATTGCATGAGGCCGTAAGCATCACGCGGGAAATGTGCTGGTACCCAATCTAAAAGAACTCTTATGCCTTTACGGTGAAAATAATCGACAAAATATTTAAGATCTGCAGGTGTTCCATAACGACTGGTCGGAGCAAAATATCCTGTCACTTGATAACCCCATGAATCATCTAGAGGATATTCTGTGATCGGCATCAGCTCTATGGCGTTATAACCCATATCGAGAACATATTCAGCTAATTGTGGAGCTATATCTCGATAATTGTAGCATTCACCGTCTGGATAACGTCGCCAAGAACCTAGGTGCACCTCATAAATATTGAGAGGACGTACAGCATATGCATCAATACGTTTAGACATATACTCCTGATCCCGCCACTCATAGTCATCGGGGTCATAGAGAATAGATGCTGTCGCTGGTCTGGTCTCAGCATGCCTTGCAAAAGGATCTGCTTTGAGCACAGTATCGCCGCGAGCTGTAACAATCGCATATTTGTATCTTTCCCACTGATGTAAATTGGGTATAAAACCTACCCAGATTCCAGTCGATGCATAACTTTGTAGAGGGTTTTTGCTACTGTCCCATTGGTTGAAATCTCCGACTACGCTAACAGATTTAGCGTGTGGTGCCCAGACTGCAAAACGATATCCTAATTCGCCATCTTGATTGGAGGACGGGCGTGAACCCAAGAAATGCCAACTCTTATAATTCTGACCATGATTGAATAAATAAGCTTGATTCATCTCTACCTCCGATTTATGGAAATATTATAACCTATATAGGTTTCAACACCAATAAATTGTATGTTTTGCACAAAACATCCTCGCATTATTATCGTGTTGTATAAATTGGCAAGCATTAATATTAAACAATAAAAAAGGATTTAGAGCGAAACTCTAAATCCTTCTCTAAATTTAGTTTTTAGCTAATTAGCTTCTGACCTGGTTGTACTTTCTGATCACCACTAAAGCAGCACCTAAAATCACTAGCAGTAAAGCTGCATTGGTAGTAGCTTCACCTGTCTTAGCAACAGGACTGCTCTTCTCTGTTGCAGCAGTGCTTACACTGCTTTGACTACCAGTGCTCGGTTTGGTGGTAGTGTCGGTTGTGGCACTTGTGCCAGTAGTAGCGGTAGTGCTGGTAGTGCTAGTTGTGCTGGTTGTAGTAGTTGTGCTGGTTGTAGTAGTTGTTGTATCACCCTTAGCAACTACCTCGTAGTTCACTACCTTTGTTACTTTTGATCCGTCTGGATAGGTGACTTCGATAGTGATAGTGTGCTTGCCAGGTGTCAGATCGGGCTCACCGACGAAGGTAACTTTGGTACCTTCAGGTAAGTCCCCAAAATTCTTGACAAAATCTGTCGGATTTAAGGGTTGACCTTCATTGATGGTCACATCCTGGAAGATCGGTGGGAATTTCTCTGACTGCGGCTTAGGCACAACGGTATAAGTAACTTCTTCTGTTACCTTGGATCCGTCTGGATAGGTAACTTCGATGGTAACCTTGTGAGTACCAGGTGTCAGATCTGGCTCACCTACGAATGTTACTTTAGTACCTTCTGGTAGATCACCAAAATTCTTGACGAAACCTGTCGGGTCTAAAGGTTGACCTTCGTTGACGGTCACTTGCTGGAAGACTGGCGGTGTTTTCTCCGCGTCAGTTTTACCATTAAGAGCTTCTCTGGCTTCGATTAATTTCTTAAGAAGTTCATCAATTTCGCCCTGAGTAATAAGCGTGCGATCATTTTGTTCTGGCACAAAGTCAGTAATTCTCTTAGCGGCTATCAATGCGTCATCGTATGCCTTCTTCAAAGGCTCGTCAGCATAGATGTACTTGGTCGTTTGTTTAGTCGGATCACCTAAGGCCACTTCTGCCTTGAGTGGTCTACGATCTAAAACGTTCAATTTGATCTTCTGCTCAGATTGATGTTGATTGCGGCCAAAGACAAAGTTGATGTCGTAGAGTCCAGGCTCAGTCGGCGTACCTTTCAGCGTCGCCTTGACCGAACGAGGTAGTGTCCACTCATAGAAGCGAACTA
>JAEWFX010000029.1 GCA_023388605.1 Bacillota bacterium | reverse complement strand
TAGATTGAGGCTGACCACGCCCATGTTGAAACGACCGTCGAGCACAGATTCTCCTTCGGCGTTGTACCAAGGCGAGAGGAAGGAGCGACAACCCATGGGAGAGAAGACATTGCCATCGTAGAGTTCTCGCATCTTCTTCGCCGAAATGTAGTCAGGATACATGCGTTTGGCTGTACACTTTGCAGCTAACTTAGTCAACCAGTAGTACTCACTGTCGGGATGGACATTGTGTTCATCCAAAACGTAGATCAATTTAGGGAAGGCTGGTGTGACATAGACATCCGCCTCATTTTTGATGCCCTCTAAGCGCTGTTTCAAGATCTCTTCTTGAATCAGAGCAGCTTCTTTGACATAGGCAAAATCTGGCTGGAAATACATGAACAAGGTCACGAATGGAGCCTGACCATTGGTGGTCATCAAGGTATTGATCTGGTATTGAATGGTCTGAATACCATCTTTAACTTCTTTGCGAGTACGCTTCCAGGCGATCTCTTCAGCCTTTTGCATATCTGGCTCGATGCCGTAGACCTCTTTTTGTTCCTCGACGACAGCATTGAGATACTTGTTGTAACTCTTGCGTACATAGGGGGCGAGAATACGATCGATACCATTGATCGACTGGCCGCCGAACTGACCACTAGCCACTTGTGCGATGATCTGAGTAGTCACAGTACAAGCGACTTGGAAGCTTTTGGGGCTATCTATTTTTTTGCCATTGATAACTGTACCGTTATCTAGCATGTCCTGAAGATTGATCAGACAGCAATTGAACATCGGCTGAATGATGTAGTCCATATCATGAAAATGGATGGCGCCAGAGTCATGGGCGAGCACGATATCTGTGGGCATCAGCATACGACGAGCGATGTCCTTAGAGACCTCACCAGCGATCAGGTCGCGCTGAGTGCTTACGACTTTGGCATCCTTATTGGAATTCTCATCCATCACATCGAGATTGGAACAGTTGAGAATACCTACGATCTCTTGATCAGAAGTATTGATCTGACGCTTGTATTCCTGCACTGAGCGGTAGCTCTCATAGGCCTTAGCAGTCGCAGGATTGCCGTACTTGAGCAATTTATAATAGACCTGCTCTTCAATGCCGTGAATAGTGATAGGGGTAGTCATGGTCTGAGCGAAAGCCGCTATCTCATCAGCGATCTGTTCTGCCTGACCCGCACAGTAAATACCGGATGACGAATGCATGGCCTTTTCGATGGCGCGTACTATCTTCTGCTTGTCGAAGACGACTTGTTCGCCATTGCGCTTGATCACCTGGCACTTGTCCAAACAGTTCTGTTGGAGATTTTGCACTGCTAAATTCCAAGGATTCGTCTGTTTGACTTCGTTGGTATTAACTTTGGTTTTTACTGGTGTCATGCGGCTACCTCTATAAATGAAATGATCTGAATAACTTGCGGCTTTTTTATTCTGCCACATCTCAAAAAAATAGCAACCGCTAAAACACTATATTTGGTGGATAATTAACATATTACACCACTATATATTGTGTTGGAAATTATTTTGTAACTTAAAAAATTATCGTTTCGTAGCAGTATTAATAGAAATTCTCAAAGTTTAATTACAAAAACAAAACAAAATAAGAGGAAAAGACCCCGCTTTCACTAGGCAAAACAATGATGATAGCGATTTTAGTGAAATTGTGTAATTCTCTTGTAATTGAAAAATTTTTATCTCGCCTACAATATCAACCACAAGTTTCGCGACACAATATTACAAATCTGGTGGTTTTCAAACTTACTTTACCTCAGTGACGGCCGCTGATCTCAACTAAACGTTTGATACGACAAGCGAGATCCGGGGTCAATACTCCCGGCAGCATACGCCATGACCAGTTTCCTGAGCTCGTACCCGGTACATTCATACGCGCTGCAGAACCTAGACCCAGATAATCCTGCATCTGCACCATCACATTGTCTGCCACTGAAGTCATCGCCACCTGTATCAAGCGCCAGGGGACATTGTCGCCTGGATGCATGCCGAGGTACTCGACAGCGAAATCGACCTCTGCTGGGTTACCTTCCTCGTACCAGCCTTGTACAGTGTTGTTGTCATGTGTACCTAAGTAGAGCACACAATCTTCCTCCAGGTTATGCGGTAGATAGTCGCTGTTAGCACCAGGGGAAAAAGCGAAGAGCAATACTTTCATACCGGGGAAGCCACAGTTACGGCGAAGTTGATTGACCTCCGGTGTAATCAGACCGAGGTCTTCAGCGATGATATCGACTTTACCCAGCTTGGCGTAAACCTGATCGAAGAGCGCTTGTCCAGGTGCGAGACACCATGTTCCTTCTCGTGCAGTCTTCGAATCAGCAGGTACAGCCCAATAGGACTCTAAGCCACGGAAATGATCTATACGCAAAATATCAAAAAGTCGACAGCTAAACTCTATGCGTTCAATCCACCAGGTGAATTTATCTGATTGCATAAAATCCCAATTGTACAGGGGATTGCCCCACAACTGACCATCCTCACTGAAGTAATCAGGAGGACATCCCGCCACGCTTATCGGTTTTAACTCCTCATCTAAGAGAAATTGCTGCGGCATACACCAGACGTCCACACAATCATCTGACACATAGATGGGGATGTCACCGATAATGGCGACACCTTTGGAGGTAGCATACTGCTTCAACATCTGCCATTGACGGAAGAAGAAAAACTGCAAAAAGCAATAATAATCTACTCGCGATTGATGGCTTTGACGATAGGCGTCGAGAGCCCAAACTTCTCGGTACTTGAGTTCGTCGGGCCAATCTTGCCAGTTATAGGGATACTCTTCCTTGATCGTCATAAAGAGAGCATAGTCACTCAGCCACCCTGCCTCCTTTACACAGAATTCTCTGAAATCTGAATACAATGTATGTTCTTCCGTGAAATGTTCAAACGCTTCGGCAAACCACTGTTTACGCAATTCACGCACGCAACAGAAATCCACCTGTCCGAGATCTGCATCTGACTCATAGGAGAACTCCGGCAGTAGACCTTGCTCCCTGAGATCATCTATATCGATCAAAAACTCGTTGCCCGCTCTCGTCGAATAAGATTTATAAGGCGAGTTAGCGTGGTCGATGGTGCTCAACGGTAGCACTTGCCAATAACTTTGCCCTGCTGCTGCCAGAAAATCGATGAACTCTTTCGCTGCTTCTCCCATAGTTCCTATGCCGTAGGGACTGGGCAGAGAAGAGATGTGTAAAATGATACCCGATCGACGAAAACGGCTGCGGATCTCGCCTGTACCCTTGCCTTCACGCCAGAGAAGCTCCTTGGTCGCAGCCTTTTGTCTCAATCTATCTAAAGTGAAAATTCCCTTATCTATTTGACTCATCACAACTCTCCAACTAATGAGATCATGGCTGATCTGCAGCTCGTGCCTCTGAACTTGCCTGCTCGATAACTCGGAAAAAAGCACGCAGATAAGCTGCTCGCTTGTGAGGTTTTCCCGGTACAAATTTCAGAGTTAGACAGGGTTTTTGTCCAGCGTTGAAGACTATTTTATCTCTGTACTCCGGGGCCTCAAATACTGAGCTCAACAGCTGCATCTGTACGCGTTCGCTCAACCATAGCTTCAATTGATCACCGTTCTCTGTGATCTGCTCGATACCTACTCTCTGAGCCTGCTTGCCGCTGTAGGCAATATCGAGAAGCGAGATAACTTTGGTCGGTGGTTCACCGTAACGATCGATCAACTCATCTAAGATATCAGAATAGTCTCTCTCTGAATATAAATTATTGATACGGTGATAGGCCTCCATACGCTGACCTTCATCATCGATGTAAGTATCTGGGATCAAAGCATCTATATTCAGTTCTAATTTGGTTTCAGGCAGAGGATCGGGCTTGGTCTCGCCAGTCAATTCCGCTACTGCATCTTCCAACATGCGACAATACAGATCGTAACCGATGCTCTCCATGTGACCGTGCTGCTCTGCACCCAAAAGATTACCCGCCCCACGTACTTCCAGATCACGCATGGCTATCTTGAAGCCGGAACCTAGCTCTGTGTAATCACGGATGGCGGAGAGACGTTTGGCAGCGTCCTCGTTAAGTATTTTCTCTCCATCATAGGTGATGTAGGCATAAGCTTGACGTTCCGAACGACCCACTCGACCACGAATCTGATATAGTTGGGCAAGTCCTAACTTATCGGCGTTTTCCACAATTATGGTATTGACATTAGGCATATCTATCCCCGACTCGATGATGGTGGTACAGACCAATACATCGGCAGAATTTTTGATGAAATTGTCGATCACAGTATCGAGTTCCGTGCGACTCATCTTGCCATGAGCATAGACGATACGTGCGCCGGGAAGACGTTCTTGTAATTCTCTGCACTTGCTAGCAATTTTATATGTATCGTTGTAAAGATAGAAAACCTGTCCACCGCGTGCTGCCTCGCGGATGATAGCCTCATCGATGATGCCAGATTCATAGGGCAATACATAAGTCTGTATCGGTCGACGATTGTCTGGTCCTGCACTGAGTGTGGAGATATCGCGTATACCTGTCAGAGACATATGCAGAGTGCGAGGTATGGGGGTGGCACTCATCGTCAAAACATCGACTTGTGGATAACGCTCCTTGATTTTTTCTTTGTGATTGACACCGAAACGTTGCTCTTCGTCCACCACTAAGAGTCCTAGGTCTTTGAACTGAATATTTTTCGCCAGCAACTGATGTGTGCCGATGACTAGATCGATCTCGCCTTTGGCGATGGCCGTACTCAGACGCTTGCGTTCAGTGGCGGATACAAATCGATTGAGCAGACATAGACGGATCGGGAAGGAGCCGATTCGTTCCTGCAAATTCTCATAATGTTGACGGCTGAGCACGGTGGTAGGTGCGAGCATAGCAGCTTGTTTACCGCTCATCACCGCCTTGAACATCGCTCTAAAAGCGATCTCTGTCTTTCCGAAACCGACATCGCCGCAGAGCAGACGATCCATCACTTTATCTGACTCCATATCCTGCTTGATCTCAACTATTGCTCTTTCCTGATCAGGCGTAGGTTCGTAGGGGAACGAAGTCTCGAACTCAGTCTGCCAAGCAGTATCTGCTCCAAATTTGAAACCGTTATGTCGACGGCGTTCAGCGTAGAGAGCCTGTAAGTCTACCGCTAATTTACGTATTGAAGTTTGAGCACGTTGTTTGGCCTTACTCCATTCGCTGCTGCCGATCTTCGTTATCTTCGGTTTTTTGCCATCAGGAGCTATATACTTAGTGATCTGAGCTAAATTCTCAACCGGAATATAGAGACGGTCATCGCCAGCATAGGCGATGCTGAGATAATCCTTTTGTAGACCACCAGTTTCTAAGGTAGCCAATCCTTCATAGATACCGACACCGTGCTGTTCATGCACTACATATTCACCGCGCTTGAGGTCGCTGAACAATTCAATGCTAGTACCGCGCTGATGCAGACGTCTACTGCGTTGTTGTGAACCGAAAATATCTTCGCTACCGATGTACGCTATCCCAGCTTCTTGCCAGATAAAACCGTGACGTAGGTTAGCAGCAGAGACATCGACTGTGATATTCTCTGCCTGCAACAATCCGATCAGACGCTCTTGGCGAGCTTTGTTGCCAGCAAATAATTTGACCTCTAGACCAGTATTTTGGAATTTTTGTATATCTGCATACAAGGACAATTCACGTTGGCGATAGCGATCGCTGGCTTGTACAGCAAACAGTTTTTTGCTCGCGCCCGTGATGCCATTGCCGCTTTCACCTAGCTCACTCAAAGCAACGTTGGCTCGGCTGTGCAGATCGCGGAAAATATCTGCAAATACTAGGTAAGTATCCTGAAAAGCCGGTGTTACTTGCTGTTTTTCCAGTGCATATTTAAATTGTTGAGATCGATCTGCCTGTGCTTGGTCAGCTCGATAACGCAACTTAGCTGGTTCATCTAAAAATAATTTGGCGTCACCCAAAAAATCTAAGATGGAAGAAGAGAATTGCTCGCTCTGAGCCAACCAACGCTTCAGAGCTTCGTAATTGTGATCGCGCAACAATCTAGCATCGCGCAGACATAGCTTACGGTAGTTTTCAGCTGCGGCTAGATTGCCTCCCTCCGCTATGATCTGTTCGGCAACTTTCGTCGCCTGCATCTCTACACACTCTGATAGTTCGCTGAACTCTCTATCATCCAGAACAAACTCACCTGCCAGCGGTATAACACAGCTTGTGACTGACTCAATCGAACGTTGACTGTCGATGGAAAAATAGCGTAAATCATCGATCTCGTTGTCAAAAAAAGATATACGTAGTGCTCTTACTTCACCTTCTGCGATAAAGCCGACATCGATGACGTCGCCACGATGAGCAAATTGACCTGCTGCCTCAATCATTCTGACGGGGCGATAACGAGCCTGAGTCAATTGTCTAAGCAATTCTTGCGGATCTATCACGTGGGATAATTTGACTTCAATATGTCGTTCTAAACTGCTGGGATCAGGGAAGCGATCGCTCAAGCATTGCACGGGCACGATCAAGCAGGCTAAGTCACCGCGCAACCAAGCTCCCAGTGCAGCGGCACGTTGTAATTCTAGATCATGGCTGCTCGCCAAACTATCGCTGAAATTATAATTGCGTGGACGCAACGAAGCACAAGGACGATCTGAGAGAGCCTGCCAATTATCCAGCAATGTGTTGGCGATGAATTCGTCGGCGACCACCACCATGGCACGCTCAGCTAGATCTCCTATCAACCAGGCTTTAGCACTGTCATTGAGACCGACCAGGTTATAACGTCCGTGTTTTAGTCCCTCTATCATGATTGTGTCCTGTCGACACTGGTTGATGGCGACTCATCTTCTTTATTAGCTTGCGGTCTATTGAAACGACACATCGCTGCGGCTATACCCTCACGACAAGCAGTCTCCAGAGCTTCACAACTGCGTTCTAACATCTGAAAAGTCAGTTTTTGCTGTGCTTTGGGTACTTCTGATAAAACCACATCGACGATGTCCTGCGTGCGATCCTGAGGGCCAAAACCCAGACGTAGACGTGGGAAATCTTCACTGTGTAAATGTTGAACTATCGACTGCATGCCACGATGAGATCCTGCTCTACCGCGCTCACGCAAGCGTATATCACCCAGCTTGAGGTCGATATCATCATAGACAACAATGATATCTTGTGGCGTCAATTGATAGTAATGCAAAATACTCTGCACACTCTCGCCACTGTTATTCATAAAGGTCTGTGGACGCAACAAAGTAACTCTATAATCACCCAGAGTCAACTCTCCCAGCTCTCCCTTAAATTTCAAGCGATCGATCTTTACGGAGTGACGCTGTGCCAAAACCTCCAGCGCCATGAAGCCGAGATTGTGCCAAGTCTTTTGATATTTCAAACCTGGATTCCCTAGACCTACAATAATTTTGCGTTTCATATTACTTATGGTATTTCTCGTTATTGTTGATTTTGAAAGCACGGTACAATTGTTCGAGCAATAAGAGACGTGTCATTTGGTGCGTAAAAGTCAGTTCAGACAGACACCAGCGTTCTCGCTGTCTTGCACAAAAATCCGGATCAAAACCAGAACTGCCAGCTATCACAAAAGTTATCTCACTAGTCCCCTGTACCTGCCAGCGAGCAAATTCAGCTGCGAACTGTTCAGAACTTCTCTGCACACCGTGCAGATCCAATAAGACCACTTTACCTCTGCCCGAGAGCACTGATTCGATAGCTTTCGCTTCCTTGCTGAGACGCTGAGCCATAGGTATGTGATCTGGTTGATCTGCTACTTCTATGATCTCTAACTTACAGTACTTACTGAGACGCTGACTATACTCTGCAACTCCTTGCTTCAGCCAAGATTCACTTATTTTACCGACAGCTACAAGCCTAATTTTCATAACATTAAAACTAGCGAGTCTGTCGCTAGCAATCTACTCTCCGAGCATGAAATTTACACCTTGAGACTCAGTCGCTGATTCTTCCTTGGTGATATCACCGCCAATCGAACGGATTTTTTCGACAAAATCTTCGTAGCCTCGTTCAATTGCATAGGCGTTGTTGACGATGGTAGTTCCTTGAGCACACAGACCGGCCATCACTAGGGCTGCTCCCGCACGCAGATCACGAGCGCGTACATGTCCACCTGTCAACTTTGTTCCACCTTGAATGACTGCCAATTTACCAGATGTAAAAATATTTGCTCCCATTCGTTTGAGGTCATCGATGTATTGGAAACGATTTTCCCAGACATTTTCGATCACACGACCCGTACCTTCAGCACCACAGAGCAGAGCCGTCGCTTGTGGCTGTAGATCAGTAGGAAAACCAGGATAGGGCATGGTGCGAAAACTGGTGGGCAGGAGATGATCCTCCGGTTTCATGCTGACACGAATCGCCTCGGGCTGCTCACTGACCAGTGCTCCCATCTCTGACAATTTTGCCGATAACGGCTCCATATGCTTAGGGATGACATTGTGGACAGTGATATCTCCATGATTTAGTGCAGCTAACATCATGTAGGTGCCGGCTTCGATCTGATCGGGGATGATGGTATAGGTAGCATCTGCTGGCAAAAAGGGTTTACCTGTGATCTTGATGACATCTGTACCAGCACCACGAACATCTGCACCCATAGTGTTCAGGAAGTTAGCCACATCGACAATGTGAGGTTCTTTGGCGGCGTTGTCTATGACAGTGATGCCGTCTGCTTTAGCTGCTGCCAACATGATATTGATAGTAGCACCTACACTGACTTGGTCGAGGAAGATACCGGCACCATGCAGATGCGGTGCATCTAGGTAAATCAAACCGTCAACTTGCTCCAGCATATTGGCACCCATGGCAGCGAAGCCCTTGAGGTGAAAATCGATGGGACGCGAGCCGAAATTACAACCACCCGGCATGTCTAGTTTGACCTTGCCGCACTTAGCGAGAAAGGCGCCGAGCAAGTAGTAGGAACCTCTGATTTTACGCACCTTAGAGCCGACTGCTTCCCAGGTGTTGATGGTCTGCGGATTGATTCTGACTGTGTTTTCACTCAGCCATTCCACCTGTGCTCCTAAATCTTCGATTATCTCTAATAGAATACGTACGTCCTTAACGCGCGGTAAATTCTCAATCGTGCTGACACCATCGACCATCACTGCTGCAGCTAATATTCCTAGGGCAGCATTCTTAGACCCGCTGATCATCACATCACCGGTCAATCTGTTGCCGCCTACTACTCGATAAACTGACATCTATCCCTCAACAAAAGTTAACATTATAAAAACCCGACCCTGAGAGGACGGGTAGTATCAAGCTTGTTCTATCGCCTCTAACAGAGTAGCTTGCTCTGCTCCCTGGAGGCTATCCCATTTTGCCACAATATTCAGACCCTGTGCAATTGACTCCAGATCTGCTGCCACCACTGGTCGGATAATACTGGACACTTCTTGACCACCAGCGGTGCTCAACAAAAGGTCACGCAGCGACTTTTTGTGGCTGGGTAAAATGATGGTGAATTCACTCATCTGTTGTTCTCGACTGCGCACTGAGATCTCGCCTCCGTGCAGATTGACTAATTCTTTGACGATGGAGAGCCCCAGACCTGTGCCGCCGTAGAGACGTGAACCCGTATTATCTACACGGTAGAAACGATCGAAGATCCGCTCCAACTCTGTCTCAGGAATTCCTATGCCATTGTCACGCACCTTGATGTAGACATCGTCGATCAAAGATCCTGCATACACATGTATCTCACCGTTTTCCGGTGTGTACTTGATGGCGTTGGAGATCAAGTTCATCAGAACTCGTTCCATACTCTGCCTATCGATATATACCTGTAAACATTGATTGACTAGGTGGCAGATCAGAGATTGACCTTTGTCCTCGGCTTGCGTCTGCATTCGCTGCACTACAGACTTGACCAGCACGCCTAGATCCATACGTTCAGTACGTGCTCCCAATGCCTGGGCATCGATACGCGATAATAACAGGAGGTCATCGATCAAGCTCTCCATACGCACGCTGTCATCGTATATTTGCTTGACATCTCGGCGGATTATATCGCGTTCTTTCTCAGCGACACCCCATTCGACCAAGGATTCAGCATATGATTTGATGATGGTCAGAGGTGTTTTCAATTCATGCGAAACATTGGCGACAAATTGACGGCGCTGACGTTCTTCCTGCTCGCTGGCGCTGATATCTTGAACAAGGATGACATGTCCTGGTTTACGTTGTCCCTGTAGATTTTGCTCACGCACACGCAAGAAATAATCTTTACCATCGCACTCAAACTTTGTCTCGGCTAAACGGCTACCTAAGAGCAAGGAAGAACGGATATGTCCGTTATCACCGTATTTGTCCATAAAATCATTAAATTGTTCAGGGACATCACCGAGCAATCGATGGGCAGCTTTATTCGCTGATACTAAATTTCCATCAGCACCGTAAGCGATGAGACCGTATTCTAAAACTTCTAGAACTGTCGCAGTCTGCAGACGTCCTTCTCGTTGTTCTGCTACTTGCATCTGCAATGCTTGCAGTTGACGCTGCTGAGATTTTTTCCTCTGCAATAAACAAAAAAGATATGTTGAGCCAGAGCTCAACATACCGACCAAAATTATCAGTAAGATTACCTTGAAGATACTCACTTATAGCTCACGATTGAAATAATAACCGACACCGCGTTTGGTCAGGATATAACGGTAATTCTCTTGGTTTGGCTCTAGTTTTTCACGCGTACGTCTGATCGTGACATCTACGGTGCGGACATCGCCGAAATACTCAAAACCCCAAACCTTTTCCAGCAACACTTCGCGGGTAAAAACCTGACCAGCATTGTGAGCTAAAAAACTCACTAATTCAAACTCTCGCACAGTGAGATTGACGGGTTCGCCAGCCAGACGTACTTGATAGGCTTCTCGGTCAATTTCCAGATCACCGATGGTGATGCGGACGGGCATACCGGAATCTTCACTATCTTGACTGGTCTTGATATTGGAACGACGTAACAACGCTTTGACACGGGCAGTCAACTCACGGATACCAAAAGGCTTGGTGATATAATCATCTGCTCCCAGCTCCAGACCCAGAACTTTGTCTATTTCACTGATCTTGGCTGTGAGCATCATAATCGGGACACTCTGATCTTTGAGACGGATATTACGACAGACATCGAAACCATCCAACTTAGGCAACATGCAGTCGAGAATGACGAGGTCGGGATTCTCTTTGAGAGCTAGCTCTAGACCAGCTTCCCCATCTTCCGCGCTGATTACCTCGTAGCCTTCACGCTCTAAATTCTCTGTCAAAATGTGGATGATATTAGCTTCATCATCGACGATCAGGATTTTTCCGTTGTTCAAAGGCTGACACCTCCCGTACAGTTGATTATATCACACAGTAGATGAGCTTCTCCGTTAAAATCATCATCAAAATAAAAAGAAAAAGACTGCCCCTGAGGACAGTCTTAATTTCTAAGCTTCAGCAACTTATTCTTTGTTAGTTGAGGCGTCGTAGATGGTCTCGACAGTCTTACCCATGGTGCTGTCGAACTCTTCGTCGCTCATGCTGTCATAGAGACCTTCAGCCAAAGCACGTGAGAAGCTGGCGATTAAACCAGGATTTTTCTTCAGCAATGAGTTAGCATCTTCGCGACTGTAACCACCTGATAGAGCGACTACACGTAAGACATCTTCCATCTCCATCAGCTCACTGTACAGACCAGCTTTGCTAGGAATGGTCACTTTGAACATGACAGGCTTGCCCTTGGGCCAGCTCTTCATCTCTTCTTTGATGCACTCGAGCATGAAATCTTCGCACTTCTCTTTTGTGCTGCTCTTGATGCTCACTTCGGGCTCGACGATGGGTACGAGGCCATAGCTGGCGATCTTTTTGGCGATTTCGAATTGTTGAGCGATGACGGCCTTGATGCCTTCTTCGTTATACTCATGGATAACTGAACGCATCTTGGTTCCAAACATGTGACGCTCGACTGAACGTTTGAGCAGATCATCGAGTTCGGGCATGGGCTTCATCAGTTGAACATTGTTTTGCTCCTCAGCTAAACCTTTGTCGACTTTGATGAAGGGGACAATGCCTTTCTTTTCCCAGAGGAAATCACCAGTCTTCAAACCATCGATCTCACGGTCCATGGTTTGTTCGAAGAGGATGGCACCGATGATTTTGGAGCTATCAAAAGATTTGCTCTTGATGATACGAGTACGCATCTGGTGGACGAGCGTGAACATCTCATCTTCGTTGCTGTAACGATCTTCGTTGATACCGTATTGTTTAAGAGCCTTAGGTGTGCTACCACCACTCTGATCGAGAGCTGCGATGAAACCATTGGCTTGACCCATAATTTGCTTTTGTTTGTCGTTCATATATTATTCCTTTCGCACTTATTTAATTGCAAAATTCTCTAATATTATAGCTTTTTTGCGTCTGAAATAACAGAGTCGCTTTAGGCTCTGATTTTCAGTGCTTTGACCAGTCGCTCAATTGCTACCATCATCGCAGCTTCGCGGAAAGAGGTGTCGTGTTTGAGCTTCATCGCCTTAACTTCAGTAAAAGCTTGATTGAGATTTTGCTTCAATTGTTCATTGACTTGGTTGGCATTCCAGCACAGATGTTGTAGGTTTTGTACCCACTCAAAATACGAGACTATAACACCGCCAGAGTTAGCGAGGATGTCAGGCACGATGATCACTCCGCGATCTGTCAAAATCTTATCTGCTTGAGCGGATATAGGTCCATTGGCACCTTCAACGATATATTTAGCCTTTACATCGTCCACATTGGCTGTGTGGATCTGGTTTTCTAGGGCTGCAGGGATCAAAAGATCGCAGTCCAACTGTAAGAGCTCTTGGTTAGTTATGCGTTTTGTACCGGGATAGGGTTCGAAATCAGAGAGCAATTTGCGTTCTGCCACGTGCTCGGCGATGGCCTTGACTTCGATACCTTCTGGATTGTACAGACCACCTGAAACATCGGAGATAGCGATGATTTTGTAGCCCTGTTCATACATCAGTTTACAGGCAGTCATGCCGACATTGCCCGCTCCCTGTATAGCGACACGCAATTCCTCCGGCTGTTTTCCGAGATCGCTCGCCAACATATCGGTGATAATCTTGACGCCTCGACCAGTCGCTTCAGGTCTGCCGAGAGAACCGCCGACTTCTTGCGGTTTACCAGTGACGACCGCAGGTGTGTAGCGGCCATTGAGTCGACTGTACTCATCCATTATCCAACCCATAATATCGCCGTTGGTATTGACGTCTGGTGCTGGTATGTCGGCCTCTGGTCCGATGATGGGATAAATTTTTTCGGTGTACACACGCGTCAGACGCTCTAACTCTGTCTCTGTAAGTTCCGTGGGATCGACTTGAATGCCTCCCTTGGCACCGCCATAAGGGATGTTGACTACAGAACATTTCAGAGTCATCCAACAAGCCAATGCACGCACATCTTCCTGATCGACATCTTGGTGATAACGCAGACCGCCTTTGGCAGGTCCACGTAGAGTGGAGTGCTGGATACGATAGCCGTTGAACAGACGGAGTTCACCGTTGTCCATCTTGATTGGCAGTGAGACTGAGAGTTCGCGTTCACAGGCCATTAGACGGCCATATTGCTTGTAGGTAAAACCTAATTTTTCTGCTACTCTCTGGATTTGTTTGAGCGTATTCTGGTAAGAGTCCAGCTCTTTTTTTTGCTGACTTTTTACCGTTTTTGTATCTGACATATTGCCTCCTTATGTCACTGTGACGATACATTAGATTACATGAATCTTATAGTCTCTTTATAACACAAAAAATCGGTAAGAAAAGAGCTTTTTGTTAGCTGTTTCAACTTGTCCATATACAGTGAAAACTAGCTTCATGAGATGTGTTAAAATAAACGTGTTTTGTTGCTGTAAAAGTTTATTATTTCGATTTTGAGGGAATTTATGTTAGATATCAGCCAACTTAAAGAAAAATATCCACAAGCTGTCACTAAATTGAGTGAATTAGCTATATCAGCTTCTTCACCAGCTCTGACACCAGGGAATTTTGGCTCTGTTTCCGTGAAGCTAGACAAACAGACCATGTTGATCAAAAAACAGGGGAGTAGACTAGCTGGCTTCGATATCGATAAACACGCCGCAACCGTCAATTTTCGACAACTCCGTGACTTTTTCCTCGATCATCAACCTTTAGAAATCAAGGAAGGTATTCAGAAAACATATACCGAATTGCTCGAAAGTGCGAGTTCCAATCAGCCAGATGAACTGGCAGGAGCACATAGTTTGCTCGGTAAATATGTCTTGCATTCCTACAGTTTCTTAGTCAATTTGGCTTGTGCTTGCGAACAGGGTATCGGCATCATCACTCGCTGTTTCCTCGATGCAGAATTCGAATGGTTGTGGATTCCCTACAACAAACAGAGTGGCAAAATCGCCTTCATGATCAAAGAGGCACAGCGTCAGCATCGCGAGCGTCGTGAGGCTGAGCCACAAGTTTTTTTCTTACAAAATAACGGCATATTGATCAGCGGCGACAGCCCACAAGAGATTTTGGCTATTCAAGAGGATATCCACGCACGCCTGAACAAACGCTTCAAAATGACCGTAGAAGATTTCCCTGAAACCCAATTGTCCAGCAAGCGTAGACCTCCCTACACCTCTGACAATATGTGGTTACGTCAGGCTCTCACTGCCGATGATCTAACAGAGTACTGGCAGAACCCGACCTTCCTGATCGAAGAGCGCCTGCAAGCATTGATTGCACCCGAAAAAATGCCCACAGTGAACGAAGGTGAAGATGTTTTGTCTTTCAGCTTGCCGCGCGGTGAAGCTATCGAGCAAGAAGAGCTGTTGACTTACTCTCTTTTCTGCAAAGAAAAATTTGGTCCTCTGCGTTTACGCCGATTGACACTCAAGGATGCACCACCAGATTTTGTAGGTAGATAGTGCTGCTGAGTTCCATGTTGTCTGGTCTCTGTTGCAGATGTCATTGTTAGAAATATTCTGGACTTTCTTCAAAATCAACGCCGTGACTTTTGGTGGTGGTTATACCATCGCTCCTGTCATACTAGACGAGTTCAATACCCGACGCCAACTGATCTCCGAAGCGAAGATGCTAGACATCATCGCTATCGCACAATCAGTGCCTGGAGCTCTGGCAGTCGCTGTATCCATTTTGACTGGTTACCACCTGCGCGGACGCAAGGGGGCTCTAGTCGCGATGTTTGCAAGCATCTTGCCACCCTTGATCGTCATCAGCGTACTGTTTTATTTCTATCGAGCTTTCGCTTCTAATTTCTGGGTACGAGCCATGTTGCGTGGTATGAGCGGCATGATCGGTGCTATCTTATTGTTCACTTGTCTGCGTCTCGCCAAAACAGCTCTGCGTCATCATTGTTTTTTCAGCAGTGCTCTGCTCATATTGGCTTTTACACTATCTCTACTGACCAATCTACACACTGCCCTGATTATTCTCATGCTCGCCAGTATCAGCTTGCTGGTCTTTAATTTATTTGAGGAGAAACAGATTAAATGATCTGGCTGTTGCTGATAATCGCTTTCTTGCAGGTCGGCGCACTTTCCTTTGGTGGCGGCTACGCCGCTCTGCCTTTGATTCAGCACATCATCGTAGATAAATATCATTGGTTGAGTCAGTTGGAGATGACAGACATCATCACAATTTCTCAACTCACACCTGGACCTATCTCTATCAACGCCGCCTCCTTCGTCGGTACAAAACTCGGTGGTATCTTAGGTAGTATCTGCGCTACTGTCGGCAATGTGTTGCCACAATTTATTCTACTTTTATTGCTCAGCAGGTATTGGTTTAAGGGTGGTGATACCGCCATCATCGACAAGGTGCTAAAGGGCCTTAGGCCAGGCGTTGTCGGGTTGATCTTAACTGCCAGTTTGCGAGTTATCCACAATGCGTTGCTACCGCAGAGATGGGATTTCATAGCCCTAGCTAGCTTTAGTTTAGGCATGGTAGTGCTGACAATCGCTCACAGTGCAGAGATACCCCGTCCTTTCGGCAAGAGATCTGAGGAGAAACCGCCACGTTGTCGGCGCCAACCTAACGTTATATTCTTGATCGGCTGCGGAGCTGTGATCGGTCTGATCGGCGGCTTACTGAGTAAATCTATCGGTTGATTGTTTACACAGCAAATTATGCGAAGTACTCTTCCATATCTGCGACTAATTTAAATTGAGTGCGTGCTCTATCTAAATTTTGCCCAGCTCGTTCGATATTAAAATAGGTGTCACCTTGCAGATAATCCGTCAGAAAACGCATACCACACTCAAAGGTGATCAACCTAGCTCCCCAAGGCAAAGATTGCTTCTCTGCTTCGGAGATACCATCAGCCATACCTTCGACGAAACCATTGTAAATAGCTTGATATAGCTCAGGCTCGAAATTAACTTTTTCTAGATCCTGTTCATCTTCTTTGGCGTAGGTGGCACCGCTGCGAACAATATCACCGAAATCAAAAGCGAGCAAACCCGGCATCAAGGTATCGAGGTCGATCACCGTCATAGCTCGGTCGCTTGTCACATCGAACAGGACATTGGATAACTTAGTATCGTTGTGAGTGACCCGTCGAGGGATAAGACCCTGACGTTCTAGGTCTAATAAATATGAAGCGTCTTGTCTACGTTTTAATATAAAATTGATCTCTGGTTGACAGGTTGCGCTGCGTTTTAGGGGATCTGCCTTGAGTGCAGACTCAAACTGACGGAAGCGCTCTTCGGTGTTATGAAAATCGACTATGGTCTCGTAGAGCTCTTCCATCGGAAAACCTTTAAGATCAGCATGGAATTGACCAAAACAACGAGCGGCCTCACGGATACGATCCACTGAGTCAGCGGCTACATAGCAGGCCGTATCTTCTATAAAGTAGTAGCAGCGCCAGATTTCGTGTGGCGTCTTGGTATAGTAATCTGCACCATCTACAGTTTTGATTAAGGTGAGTGTCTCACGATTGCTATCACCACCTCGCTCCGCGATTTTCTCCTGCAAGTAATGAGTTACAGCGATGATATTCTGCATGACTTCGTGGCCACGAGTGAAAACCTGTGTATTGAGATTTTGCAGAATATAGCGTGAACCAGCAATTTTTAGAACATAGGTAGAATTGATATGTCCCACTTGCAAAGGGTACCAATCTTCGAGCTCTGATAAGCCAAAAGCTGACAATACTTTCTCTATGCCCTCCGGTAATTGCTCTATTTTATTCTGCATCTCTCTGACCTCAGTTGTGTAATTTTCGAATCTCCCGACGCACCTACTGTATCATCAGTACGACATCATAAATTATAACTATTACATAGAGTAAAACTCAAAAAGTCGATAACGTATAATTTTCTGCATTAAAATCTCTCATTAGCTCTTGATCGTAGGATGCCAATAAGCTCTCACTCGAAGGCGAAGAGATTATACTTATTTTTCGGCAACTTATATTCTAGAGTGGAACCAGCGTAATCTATACAATCCTCGCCAAACTGATATCTTAGCTTGGCGATGGCATCATCGAGACGAGCATAACTATAGCAATCATCACCAAAATTTAACGCGAGTTGCGAAGGTAGATGATGGCAGAGATTGTATGCACGCAGTGTAAGAGCTCGTACAGGCAGACGCCAATCGTAGGTGGACTTGAACAGGGACATGGCCTGATCAGCTAGCCCCTGTGCTAGACGTAGAGGCGAACGCAAGCGATATTGCTTCTGATAACTGGAAAACAATTGATCTTTGACTGTTATCTGGATACCTTGTGCGTAGAGTCGTGCTCGACGCAAGCGAACAGAGACACTCTTAGCCAGCGCCATAAATACGCGAAAAACCTCCTCTTCGTTCACTAAATCACAACTACAAGTACAACCATTACCCACACTTTTGATCGTCTCTCGCTCACTGAAATCTTTGACAGGATCAGCTGAGACTCCTTGTGCCTCTCTGCGTATTTGAGCACCGCGTACACCGAATAAATCTACCAGGAAAGATTCTGGTGCACCTGCTAATTTGCCGATGGTATTGATACCGTAGCGTCTTAGTATCTTGCCTGTGCTCCTGCCCACACCTAACATTTTGTCTACTGGTAAGTGAGAGATCCTATCCTCAATATCTGCCTGTGTAATGACACGAATCTCGTTGACTCCTGCCAAATCACTGGCTAATTTTGCCATCACCTTGGTGCTAGACATGCCGATGGATACAGTGATGCCTAATTCCTGATTGAGCTCTGTACGTATCTGTTCAGCGATCTCTCTGGGTGAACCGAATAGCACCTTACTATTACGTACATCCAACCAACATTCATCGATGCCGAATGGCTCTACTTGCGATGTATAACGATAGTAAATCTCATGTGTCTTATGGGAGTATTGACGATAGAGATCAAAATGTGGTGGCACTAGCAATAGATCTGGACATTTACGCTGTGCTTGCCAGATCGCTTCTCCGGTTTTGACTCCATATTTCTTGGCTTCTTCAGACTTTGCGAGTATGATACCCCGGCGCTCAGACGGCGAACCACAAACTGCTAGAGCTCGGCCACGCCATTCCGGATTTTGCAACATCTCGATGGTGGCAAAACAGTTGTTTATATCTATATGAAGGATTATATTATCCATACAGCCTCCTTCGACGGGTGCACTTGCAGTGAATTTCAATTACACTTTAATGCACTTGGGCTGCACTTGTCAATCACATAGAGGTGTTATGAAAAATATAGTTGTCTTGGTGGAACCTGAGATTCCTGCCAATACTGGCAATATCGCTCGTACTTGTGTGGCTACCGGCACTGCATTGCACTTAGTTGAGCCATTGGGGTTCGATATTTCTGACAAGCAGGTTAAGCGTGCTGGTCTCGACTATTGGTTTGATCTGGATCTCACTATCTGGCCTTCCTTGGATGAATGTCTTCAATATTTTCGCATGCATCCTGAATACACCATGGTGCTAGCTACTACCAAAGCTGTTCACGCTCACTCCGACCACGATCTAACTAAGCCTTGTGCCCTATTTTTCGGCAAGGAAACTAAGGGGCTGCCTGAATCTCTGATCTTCGCCCACCCAGAACAGGCAGTGAGAATTCCCATGCTAGCAGATACTCGCTCTTTGAACTTATCAAACTCCGTAGCAGTTTTGCTCTATGAGACTCTCCGTCAACAAGGTTATGAGAATTTGCATTGAAGCTACTGCCTAAACAACAAAATAATTTTGAGCAAACAAAAAGTCGGTGCGTATAAAAACTGCACCGACTTTTGAATTCAAGGGAAAATCTTTACTCTTGTGGACGATCTTCAGGTTTCTCACGCAATACTAAGTTGAGGATAACTGCTACTACGCAAGCCAAAACTACTGGTGATGTACCGAAGGCTGTGTACATAGCAGGAGAAATCCAGCCCATAGCGTCCACTGAACCAGCGACATTCTTGCTCATATCGCAGACAGCGGTGAAGCCCATACCACTAGCAACAGAAAGACCGACGATGGCAGTATTTCTGGGAGTGAAAGGTTGTTTGGCGATCAA
>JAEWFX010000023.1 GCA_023388605.1 Bacillota bacterium | reverse complement strand
AAACCGATTATCGGCATTGAAGCTTATGTTGCGCCACGCTCACTTTACGACAAGGAGAGCAGAGAAGATCGCTCGCCTTATCATCTGTTGTTGATCGCCAAAAATGACATCGGTTATCGCAATCTCTGCCAGCTATCTTCCATCAGTTTCATCGAAGGTTTCTACTATAAACCGCGTATAGATTTTGAATTGCTGAAGAAATATCATGAGGGATTGATCTGTACTTCTGCCTGTTTAGGAGGAGAGGTCGCTCAGGCATTCTTGAACTCTGGTTATGAAGCTGCACGTGAGGTAGCCCTACGTTATTACGATCTCTTCGGCGAGGATCACTACTATCTGGAGTTACAGGATAATGGCTTAGAAGATCAGATTCGCTACAACCAAGCCTTGATCAAAATGTCAGCCGAGACGGGCATCCCTTTAGTTGCTACCAATGATTGTCATTATCTCTATCGTGAAGATGCTTATGCACATGAAGTTTTGCTCTGTATGCAGACGGGCAAAAAGATTAAGGACAATCGATCCGAACGCATGCACATGGATACTGATGCCTTCTACCTTAAATCTCCAGAAGAGATGGCAGCTGGTTTCGCACATGTGCCAGAGGCGTTAGAAAATACTGTAAAAATCGCTGAACGCTGTGACGTCAACTTAGATTTTAAGCAACTCTACCTGCCTAAATTCGTTCCGCCCGATCACAGTGATAGCCGAGATTATTTAGAAAAGTTAAGTTTGGCAGGATTGGAAGAACGTCTGAGCAAATTGCAACTTAAAACTGACGAGGTAGCCGAATACCATAATCGTTTGCACAAGGAATTAGCGGTGATTAACAGCATGGGTTACACTGACTATTTCTTGATCGTGCAGGATTTTGTCGGATATGCTCACGACCACGAGATTGCAGTAGGGCCTGGCCGTGGCTCAGGCGGTGGTTCTCTAGTCGCCTATGCTTTAAAGATCACCAATATCGATCCCATCGCTTACAATTTACTCTTTGAGCGTTTCCTCAATCCAGATCGTGTCAGCATGCCTGATTTTGATCTAGATTTTTGTTATGTGCGACGACAAGAATTGATTGATTATGTGACAGCTAAGTACGGAGAAGATCATGTTTGTCAGGTTATAACCTTTGGTACTCTAGCAGCTCGCGCAGTGATCCGTGATGTCGCACGCGTGCTGGATGTACCGTATGCGGACGCAGATCGTCTTGCCCGTATGATCCCCACACAATTGGGTATCACCATAGAAAAAGCACTGGCGATCAACGATGAGCTCAGACAAGCTTACAAGAACGATAGCATGGTCAAACAGGTGATCGATTTAGCGCTGAAGTTTGAAGGTATGCCACGTCATGCTTCTACACATGCAGCAGGTGTTGTCATCTCAGGTGAACCCATCGCTAACATTGCTCCTCTGGCACGCAATGATGAAGCCATAGTCGTCCAATTCAATAAGGACATCATCGAGAGTGTGGGACTGCTGAAGTTCGATTTCTTAGGCCTACGTACGCTCACAGTGATAGCTGACACTGTTAAAATGGTGGCGGAAAATCGCGGTCAAATTATAGACATAGATAATCTCCCGCAAGAGGCTGAAGTTTATCAGATGTTGGGAGATGGTGATACTGCAGGGGTTTTCCAGCTCGAATCATCCGGTATGGCGCAATTCATCAAAGAGATGAAGCCTCAGTCTATGGAAGATATCATCGCTGGCATTTCACTATATCGTCCTGGACCGATGGAACAGATACCACGTTATATCCGTGCACAACACAATCCAGAGACTATCTACTATGATCATCCTCTGCTTGAACCGATTTTGGAGATGACGTATGGCTGCATCATCTACCAAGAACAAGTTATGCAGATAGTGCGTGATCTCGCGGGTTTTTCCATGGGTCAGTCAGACATTGTACGCCGTGCAATGTCCAAGAAAAAACCGGCTGAACTAGCACGCTATAAAAATTTATTCATCTACGGTGGTATGGATGACAGTGGTCAGGCGATCAAAGGCGCTGTCAACAATGGAGTAGATGAAGCTGTCGCCGCCAAGATTTTCGAGGAGGTTATGGCGTTCGCAGGTTATGCTTTTAATAAATCACATGCTGCCGGTTACGCTGTTTTAGCCTATCAGACGGCGTGGTTAAAATATCATTATCCCGTTGAGTTTATGGCGTCCATGCTCAATTCTTTCCTCGGTAATCAGAGTAAGGCCGGTAATTATATCCACATATGTAAGCAACATAATATCGCCGTCGCACAACCTAATATCAATCGAGGTTTCGAACGTTTCACTGTCGATGGTGAGCAGATATTATTCGCCCTAGGTGCAGTCAAAAATGTCGGTGTGAACGCCATTCAAAAGATTATCGCTGAGCGAGGAGAAAACGGCATTTTCACTAGTTTCGGTGATTTTTTGCATCGAGTTCAGCCTCTCAATATCAACCGTAAAATTATTGAGAGTTTGATCTATAGTTCGGCTCTAGATATCTTTGGAGTTCCTCGCAGCCAGATGTTAGCTTCTTACGAAAAATATTTAGCTAAATTGAGCAGTGCTGCCAGCAGAGCGATGACCAGTCAGATCAACTTATTTGATCTAGTGCCGACAGCTGAACCAGAAGTGGCAGAGCCAGAATATCCCGATATACCTGAGTTTGAACCAGCAGAACTATTGGCTCAAGAAAAAGACAATCTAGGACTCTATGTCAGCGGACACCCCCTAGATAGTTATTTAGATAAAATCAACAGCTGGTGTACGATGCAGGCCAGTGAATTGAGCTTAGATGCAGAAGATTCAGCTGATGCCACTCTCGCCAATGAACGTTTGAGCAAATTAGATCGTCAAGAAGTAGTGATAGCTGGTATTGTTCTCAGCAAACGAGAACTCACCACCCGCAAGCAAGAGTTGATGGCTTTTGTGCAATTAGAGGATCTGACCGGTGCTTATGAAGCAGTGATTTTCCCTAAAGTTTACAGTGAATATAGAGATTTGTTGCGTGAGAATAAATGTGTTTTACTGTCAGGTAAAATCAATGTTCGTGAAGATGAAGCTGGCAAGATTTTGGTCGACAAAGTTGTGGAGTTATCTGAAAATATCAGCGAAATACCGATGACGATAAATGTCAAAAAGCCAGAAAAAGACACAGCCCCAATATCTAGAGAGACAACAGTGCCTGAACAGAAAGCACAAGCTGAAAGGTCGCAGTATTGTGTCTGTATCAAGATGGATAGCCAAGCTCCTAATTTCGATTCGCGTCTGAGTAGTCTAGCTGCTATGTGCGCATTTTTCAGCGGTAAGATCTCGTTATGTATTGAGGATATTGATACGGGCAAATTGATCGATTACGGTTTTTCGATCAATATTCAATACATAGAATATTTTAATCGCCGTTATGGCGTAGAAAACATAAGTATTTATTAGGTGTTTTATGAGACTTATTTTAGCTACAGAAAATGCAGGCAAAATAAAGGAATTCAGCGAGATGCTGGCACCTCTCGGATTCGAGGTGATGTCTATGCGTGATGTCGGTTTTACTGAAGAGATCGTCGAAGATAAGACTTCCTACGAGGGCAATGCTTTGATTAAAGCACGAGCAGTGCACCAGGCTTTCCCTGAATTAGTGATCGCAGATGATTCTGGCTTATCCATCGATTGTCTCGATGGTTATCCCGGCATCTATTCAGCACGTTTTGCAGGCAAGGATACATCTTATACTGATAAAATCACAGCCTTATGGGAGTTGTTGAAGGATAGGGAAGAACCTTATACCGCAGCCTATCATTGTGCTATAGCTTTGATCTTACCTGATGGCAGAGAGGAGATCTTTGTCGCGAGCGTACCCGGCATTGTTATAACTGAACGTCGTGGTACAGCAGGTTTTGGTTACGATCCTATCTTTTACTATCCGCCTTTAGAGAAAACTTGTGCGGAGATGAGTCCGGAAGAGAAGAACAGTATCAGCCATCGTGCCTTGGCTCTCAAACAATGCTTAGAATTTCTGCAGAAAGCTGAGAAAATCTGATGCTATCAGAAGTGAAAATCTACACTGATGGAGCTTGCTCATATAACCCAGGTCCAGGTGGCTGGGCTTGTGTTTTGATCTATGGTGAAGTCAAAAAAGAATTGTCTGGTTATGATCCTTGTACAACTAACAACCGCATGGAGTTGATGGCTTGTATCGAAGGCTTGCGTTGCCTCAATCGCCGCTGTCGAGTGCAGATGTTTTGCGATAGCAATTATGTCGTGCAGGCGTTTAATTGTGGTTGGATTGATAGTTGGCAGAAAAAGAATTGGTTAGATAAAGGTCAGTTGCGTAAAAATCACGATCTATGGCAGGAACTTTTGTCACTCACACAACGCCATCAGGTAGAATGGTGTAAAGTAAAAGGACATGCTGACGATGAATTAAATAATCGTTGCGACGAGTTGGCTCGTCGTGCGATCAAGGATAATCATGCAAAATAGTGATCAAAGATTAACTGAGTATACTATCGATCGTTTAGAACGCTACTCTGGTTCCGTTTTTTCAGTAGAGACTAAGACGGTGAAATTAAGCGATGGTAGAAAAGCTACTCGCGACGTCATCAATCACGTGGGCGGTGCGTCTGTAGTAGCTTTAGATGACGAACAAAATGTAATTTTAGTGCGACAATTTCGTTCTCCTTATGAGGAAATTTTCACAGAGATACCTGCTGGCAAATTAGATGCTGGAGAAGATCCCTTGCTCTGCGCTCAACGCGAGCTGGTAGAAGAGACAGGCTTCAGTGCCCAAAGATGGCATCATCTCATCTCTGCCATGCCCAGCCCAGGTTATATCAATGAAGTTATACATATCTATCTAGCAACAGAATTGGTGGCAGGTGAAGATCATCCCGACGAGGGAGAGTTTCTTGATGTTTTTAAATGCCCATTAGCAAAGGTGATTGAAGACATAGCTTCTGGCAAAATTACAGATGCTAAGACAGTGATGGGTTGTCTGTTAGCACAAAGGCAGGTAATGCTTGATGAATAATTCCCGTTCACAGGAATTCGGTTATTTATTTTTACTCGCTCTGGCATTGTTGTTGGGCTTTATCTTTATCGCACCCACATCGATGACGGGGTTTTTAGGTACGCATATCGGTAGCCTAGGTTTTTCCTTGTTCGGGACAATGAGTTATGCTCTGCCCTTCGTTTTGTTGTATTTTTCGGTTGAAGGTCTGATTCAACGTAATCAAGACCGATCAAAAATGCGTAGACTGTACGTTCTTTTGCTGTTCTTGATCTGTACAGTATTGATCGGTGTACTAAATATCGACAATCAAAAAATGTTAGTAGCTGCCAGCACCGAGCAAGGTTCAGCTTCAGCTCTTAAAAGTATAGGCGTATTGTGGAAAGCAGGTAATGCTCCTAGCTTGATCAGTACCAGTAATTTTTGGAGCAGTGGACTACTAGGAGGCATGATCGCCATGTCGTTCCTGATGATTGCTGGTCGTCTGGGAGCGATTATTATTTTACTAGCAGTAGGTATAGCGCTGTTAGCTCTGATATTGGATACGTCCATAAGTCAGATGTTCAACGCCACTGCTCAAGGGGTTAGGAAGACCGGTGGCAAATTGCGTGATACGCTCAATATCCCCGATGAAGAATCTGCCCTCAAACATGGTTGGACGAAGATAAGTAGTCGTCTGCTCAGAGAAGAAACTGATTTTGCCGCGGAAGAATCTCCTCGCGATTATGATTATACTGATGGTGATTTTCAGATCTCTGCACCAAATACTAAAGTTGAGTATCTTCCTGCCGAAGTAGAAACTGCTTCGACATCGCCTGTTGATATCGCAGACTTACCGCCCGTCGACAGTGATGATTACGATTTTGAGTTGCAGCGTTTGCAGAGGCAATATACCAAACGTAATGAAGTCTCCAGCAAGTGGCTGCAAGAACATCTAAGCAGGCAGTCACCTGAGTACAGAAAGGATTATGTGCCACAATACCAATTGCCAGAAGGCAGTTGGCGACGCAAAAAGATTACTCAGCTACCTTTTGATATGGAAGGACATCCTCTGATGAACCGCGATTTCTATGATAATCTCCCCGGTCACAGAGCTGAGAAAAGAGAGTATTCGTCAGCTACATCTGCACAGCGTATAGGCGAATCAGATCAGTCAGCTGCCTTGCGTTCATCTGAGCAGTATGTTGCAGAGCCTCAAGATATTAGTGGTCAGCACAATCCTATTCAGCCAGGAAATTCAGTTGAATCTACCACTTTAGGTAATTCAAGTCGATCAACTCAAACACAGTCTGCCACAGGTAGAAATCAAGTTATACCGCAGAGAGATCTTGAAGATGCTTCGAGCGATCGTGCCAAGTGGCAGGATCGCAGTGATGATAACAGCACTGCAGCCCAGGCTCTTTCCAGCACTATGGAGATGATGAAAACTCAAGCCAAGAGCAAGCTGAGCAGTAAATATGTACCGCCTTCACTCAGCTTTTTAGTGCCAGAAAAAGCTGAAAATATCAAGCAAGATCCGCAGAGATTGCAGGAATTGGGCGTGACTTTAGAACAGACTCTACGCAGCTTCGGCGTAGATGCTCATGTTTTGAGTTATACTTCTGGCCCCACCATCACTCGCTTTGAGATAGCACCAGGACCAGGTGTCAAAGTATCGAAAATTTTGAATTTAACTGATGATATCGCTCTGGCTTTAGCGGCGACTGGCGTACGTATGGAAGCGCCCATACCAGGAAAATCTGCTATCGGTATAGAGATACCAAATGCAGAGACGCAGCCAGTTCTGTTGAGTGGTCTTCTCGCGTCGAGCAAGTTCCGCCAAGCCAAAGGACCTTTGGTAGCAGCGCTCGGACGCGATATCCAAGGTTCAGAGATTTTATGCGATATCGGCAGTATGCCACATCTACTGATCGCTGGTGCAACTGGATCAGGAAAATCTGTCTGCATCAACACCATTCTAGTTTCATTGCTCTATCGCACTTCGCCTGCTGATCTGAAACTTCTGATGATCGACCCTAAAGTTGTTGAATTGAGTATTTACAATGGCATACCACATCTCTTGCAACCCGTTGTGACAGATCCGAAGAAAGCCTATGGCGTATTAAATTGGGCGGTTCAAGAGATGACTGAACGCTACAATAAATTCGCCCAGTCAAATGTACGTGACTTTAACGGTTACAATGATGCTATCGCCCGTGGTGCCCTCGGGCCAGAACACACTAAATTGCCCAAGATCTTAATCGTTATCGACGAGCTCAGCGATCTGATGGCAACATCAGCCAGTGAGGTGGAGAATGCCATTTCACGTTTGACAGCTATGGCACGCGCGGCTGGTATCCATCTGATCATCGCTACTCAACGCCCTTCAGTCGATGTAATCACTGGTGTAATCAAAGCCAATATACCATCACGTATCGCTTTTGCTGTCGCTTCACAGGTCGATTCGCGCACTATTCTCGATCTGCAAGGCGCAGAGAAACTTTTGGGTCGCGGCGATATGTTGTATTTCCCGCAATCCTATGCCAAGCCATTGCGTGGACAGGGTGCTTTTATCACCGATGCAGAGGTTGAGCGAGTAGTTACTTATCTCAAGACTAGCTATGCTCATGAGTATGACGAAAATGTCGGACGAGCTATTGAGCAGGCGACCACTGGCAGCAGTGTTGGTACATCATCCGATGACGAGATAGATGATCTCTTAGAAGAAGCTCTGAAAATCGTCATCGAAGCTAAATACGCTTCTACATCTATGTTGCAACGTCGACTATCCATAGGCTATCCGCGTGCTTCACGCATCATCGATCAATTGCATGAATTCGGCTATATCGGACCTTTTGAAGGCAGCAAGCCACGCAAGGTCACTATCACGATGGCCGAATATTTAGCGAGAAAGGAGTCCGAAAATGTCAATTAAGCTAGACGGCAAATTAGTGGCTGATCAATTGAAGAATCAGATCAAAGCCGAAGTTGACGATTTGTTGGCGAGGGGTGAGAGACAACCCTGTTTAGCGGTGATATTAGTGGGAGATAATCCTGCTTCGCAAATCTATGTACGCAACAAAATCAAAGCCTGTGAAAAAACTGGCATCAAGAGTTGTGAATATCGTTTAGAAGCTGACTGCGACAGCCAGCAAGTTTTCGACCTGATAGCTAAATTGAATGCGCACGCAGCAATCGACGGCATACTCTGCCAATTGCCTTTGCCAGAACAGATCGATGAGCAAGCAGTCTTAGAAGCCATAGATCCTGCGAAAGATGTGGATGGTTTTCATCCCGTCAATGCCGGAAAATTGTTTTTAGGACTACCTGCTGTCGCACCTTGTACTCCAGCGGGCATCATAGAGATTCTCGATTACTACAAATATCCGTACGACGGCAAAAAAGCTGTGGTGATCAGTCGCAGCAATATCGTAGGCAAGCCGATGGCACAATTGCTGCTGAAGAAAAACTGTACTGTCACGATCGCTCATTCGCACACGCAAAATCTTGCTGAACTATGTCGCGAAGCTGATCTTTTGGTGACGGGAGTAGGTCGCTTAAATTTTATCGATAAAAATTTTGTAAACTCAGAACAATTTCTAATCGATGTCAGCATCAATCGAGACGATGATGGTAAAGTGCACGGCGATGTCGTCATGTCTGAAGTTGAGCCACTGGTCAAGGCTATCACACCTGTACCAGGTGGAGTGGGACCGATGACCATAGCTATGCTTTTGAAGAATACTCTACAGCTTTACAGAGAACACAATGGGTAGAATAGTAAATACAGCTGAAATAATCTGTGTCGGAACTGAACTTTTAACCGGTAAGACACTCAATACCAACGCTTATTTTCTGTCTCGTCAACTCAATAGTCTAGGTATAAATTGCTATCACCAAATTGTAGTTGGAGATAATTTTGCACGCTTAGAAAAAGCTATCAAACAGGCTTTTGATCGAGCAGATTGCGTGATTTTAACCGGAGGATTAGGGCCTACAGAAGATGATATCACCATGTCTGTAGTCGCTCATGTGACTGACAAACCCCTCGAATATCATGAAGAACTGGCTGCTAGATTAGAAGAGTATTTCGCCAAGATCAATAAGCCGATCACAAAAAACAATTACAAGCAGGCCTATATGCCGCAGTCTGCTGATTTCGTACCTAATAATAACGGTACAGCTACCGGAGCAATTGTCTCTTTTGCTGACGATAAGGTAGCCATCGTTTTGCCAGGCCCTCCTGATGAACTGCAGCCGATGTTTACTGATACAGTCAGACCATGGTTGTTAGAACATAGGGAAGAAAATACCAGATTCAACATGCACTACATCAAATTTGCAGGCATCGGTGAATCTAAAGTAGCAGATGTGTTATCCGATCTTATTGAGGGACAAGAAGAGGTGACTATCGCAACTTATGTTGATGGCCCTGAAGTCGCTGTCCGAATTGGTGAGTTAGTCAGAGATGGTGTCAGCAGTCCGAAATTTAGAGATATCGTCACGGAAATTCGTAAGCGTCTAGGACAGTATATTTTCACCGAAGACATGCGTAGTCTAAGTGAAGTCGTAGCGAGTAAATTGGCAGAATCAGGTATGACCATAGCCTTCGCTGAATCCTGTACCGCCGGTATGGCTTGCAGTACTTTGGCGGATAATCCAGGCAGCTCAGCTTATCTGCTCGGAGGAATAGTATCCTACGACAATCGCATTAAGCGCGAAGAACTAGCGGTAGAAGAGAAGGTTTTATCAGAGTACGGTGCAGTCAGTGAACAATGTGCACATCAGATGGTCACAGGTGTCAGACAAAAATTTAATAGTGATCTGGCGGTGGCGATTACAGGTATCGCAGGGCCGGAGGGTGGAAGTGCTGAAAAGCCTGTAGGCACTGTATATATCGCTGTAGCTTCAGAAAAAGACTGCTACATAAAGAGATATAATTTTACTGGTAATCGTCAAAAAGTGCGTCATGATGCGACATTTTATGCTCTGCATTCAGTGTGGAAGATGTTCTCTAATTTAGACACATTTCGACCTGTTTGACATATTTCGCGTTTTTTTTATGTCCTATATAGCTTTATAGTTTAGATAAGGAGGCAATATGGCCAAAAAAGATAAAACAGCAAAGATAATAAATCGACCTCAGAATGAGAAGGAACGCAAGTTAGCTCTCGAAGCAGCTATTGCTCAGATCGAGAAAGAACAGGGACAAGGATCTCTTATGTTCCTAGGAGATAACAAATCCAATGTTGATATAGAGGTTATTCCTACAGGTGCTCTCTGTTTAGATGTAGCCATCGGTATCGGCGGATTACCTCGTGGTAGAATCGTCGAATTGTACGGACGTGAGTCTTCAGGTAAGACAACAGTCGCTCTTCATATTATCGCTGAGGCTCAGAAGATGGGTGGTACAGCTGCCTTTATCGATGCTGAGCACGCCTTAGATCCTGAATACGCTCGAAAGATCGGTGTCGATATCGATCATCTCTTGATCTCGCAGCCAGACAGTGGTGAGGCTGGACTCAGCATTGCAGAGACTCTAGCTCGTAGTGGTGCAGTAGATATCATCGTCGTCGACTCTGTGGCAGCCCTCGTGCCTAAAAGTGAGATCGAAGGTCAGATGGGCGATGCCACCATGGGTGTGCACGCGCGTTTGATGAGCCAAGCCCTACGCAAATTAGCTTCGGTTATCAGCAAGTCCAATACCCTGATTGTTTTCATCAACCAAGTGCGTGAGAAGATAGGTAATTTCTCTGGTTATGGTACCCCTGAGACCACCACTGGCGGACGTGCTCTCAAGTTTTATGCATCTGTTCGCCTAGAAGTTAAACAAGGTGAAAAACTCGGTAAGGTCAATGACGTACCGACTGGGCATACGATCAAAATTAAGGTTGTCAAAAATAAATTAGCCCCTCCGTTCAAAGAAGTGAGCTTCGATATCCGCTACGGCGAGGGTTTTGTGTTGGAATCAACTCTGGTAGAGACTGCTACTGAATTCGGTGTGTTGACACGTCGAGGATCTTGGTACTCATATGGTGATGAGCGTATTGGACAGGGATCGAGCGCAGTAGTTGATTGGCTGGTCGAGCACCCAGAAATTTCTCAGGAAATTCAAGAAAAAGTGCGTGAGCTGGTACGCAATAAGAATAAGGGTGTAGAAACGGAAGATACCACGAAAGGGAAAAAGTCAAAATCCAGCAAGGATAAGGGTAAAGACGAAGCTGACGCTGAACAGGATGAGGTTGAATTAGATCAAACAGACTTAGAAGAAGACATCGATGAGATCTTAGATCTAGATCTATAAGTCGAATTCTAGTTTAAGCAAAGAAGTCAGCGTAGCAGATTCATAGTGATGGATAGTGAATTTGATCGTGCTAAGCTTATTGCACTGAAATATATTGGTATCGATCCGGGTCGTCCGATTCGTAAAGTTGTACAGAAATTAGCCAAAGCTGAGTGTAAACGGGAGACCATCAAGGCCGTTGTTTTAGATTTAGTCGAAGCAGGGCTACTAGATGAACGCCTATACTGTCAGCGTATGTATAATCGCCATAGCGGTATCAAACAGAAGAGCAAGATGGTTTTACGCAACATGATGCTAGCAAAAGGAATTACCCCTAGCACGGTCAAAAAATTTATGGCGACAGTGCCGGAGGACGACATAACTATCCACAATTATTTTGTGGAGTATTTTAGGCGGAATAGGTTAGAGGACGAAGCTAAACTGTTTAGACGTTTACAGCAGCGTGGCTACAATTACTACCTTATCAGACAAGCACTCAAAAAATATCAAGAGGATTAAATGAACTTACCTAACAAATTGACCATTGCAAGAATAATCATGATTCCACTGGTGATCTTATGTTTGATCCCGTTGTGGGATAGTACAAGCTGGAAAGCTTTTTGCAGCAGCGATCTGAGTCGTATCTTAGCGCTAGTATTTTTCTGTGTGGCATCGTTCACTGATTTTCTCGATGGGCAGATAGCACGTCGACAGAATCTAGTGACCAATATGGGCAAATTTCTCGATCCCATCGCCGACAAAATGCTGACACTATCAGCATTCATTGTCTTCTCAGCTTTAAATGTAATCAATCCTGTGATAGTAGTGGTTATACTCGCTCGTGAACTCGCTGTCACGGGTCTGAGAACTCTAGCCGCTGAGCAGAATGTGATCATAGCTGCAGGTATGTTTGGCAAGTTGAAGACTGTAGTGCAGATGTTCACTTTGATCTGGCTGATCGCAGAGCCGTTATTTATACCTGCTGCTGAAAAACCGACCTTCTTCAGAGCTAATTCTCTTGTCGGCGATGTCATGATTTATTTAACACTGCTGATAACTTTAGCTTCTGGCATAGATTATTTCCTCAAGCACCGTCATTTATTGCGTGAACACAAGTAAGATCGCAAGTGAAATATTGTGATCTGTCAATGCTTGACATTCTGCAGTAAATAATTTACTAATAATAAGACTTTTCAGAAAAGACTTACTGAAGAGTTTTAAAATGAGTTGCATGTGAAAGGAAATATCAATGACCAGAGAAGAAATTTTTGATAAAGTAAAGTCTATTTTGGCTGAAGAATTAGGTGTAGAAGCCGAAAACATCGAAATGGATTCAGATTTTATCGACGATTTAAATGCTGACTCTTTGGATATCGTCGACTTAGTGCTCGATTTAGAAAATGAATTTGATATCACAATTCCAGATGAGGAAGCTGAACGCATTAAAACTGTCGGAGATGCAGTAGAATATATCGAGTCATCACTCTAAGTATAAACGATATGGGGATGTCTCAGACATCCCTTCTCTTTTCCAGTGAAGAATTCAAAAGCCGAAAACTTTTCCCGTGACCATCATTTGAAGTTCAACGATCTGAACTTACTTGAAATTGCCTTAACACATTCTTCATATGCGAATGAACACCGTCAGCATCAACACAATGAACGTTTGGAGTATCTAGGTGATGCTGTTTTGCAATTGGTGATCAGCGATTATCTTTATCGCCATTGTCCAGGACAAGCCGAAGGATTTTTGACTAAGGTGCGTTCCTTAGTTGTGCGTGAAGAGACTCTAGCTGATCTTGCACGTGAACTAAAAGTCAACGAAGCTCTGTCGCTAGGCTATGGTGAAGATCATTCAGGTGGAGCAGACAATCCCGCTAATCTGGCTGATGCTATGGAGGCGGTGATCGGAGCTATTTATTTGGATCAGGGATTTGCGGTTGTACAAGAACAAGTGATCAAATGGCTGCACAGTTACATTGATCGAGCAATCAGCGGTAAACTTATCTATGACTATAAGAGCAAAATTCACGAACTAGCTCAGAAACACAATGCACAACTGAGTTTTGCTCTTGTCGCCATGGAAGGCCCAGCCCATAGTTCGCGTTTCACAGTTGATTGTCTCTGGAACAATCAACGTTATGGTCGAGGTGTGGCTTCTAGTAAAAAACAGGCTGAACAGTTGGCCGCAGCTGAGACGCTTAAACTTTTAGCTGCCAAATATAATTTGACATAGGTGACAGATGTATCTCAAAGCTCTGAAGCTACAAGGTTTCAAATCTTTTCCCGAAGCCACTCTGATTGAATTTCACGAGGGCATCACTGCCATTGTCGGTCCTAATGGCTCTGGCAAATCCAATGTTTCAGATGCTATCCGCTGGGTTTTAGGTGAGCAGAGCTCACGTAGTCTACGTGCTGGCAAAATGGCTGAAGTCATCTTCAGTGGTACAGAGACTAGGCGACAGATGGGTTTTGCTGAAGTCAGTATCCTCTTCGATAATTCAGACCATGCTCTGCCCATCGAATACGATACAGTAGAGTTAACCAGACGCTACTATCGTACGGGTGAGAGCGAGTACCTGATCAATAAGACTCAATGTCGCCTCAAAGATATAACGGAATTACTGGCTGATACGGGTATCGGACGAGATGGTTATTCCATTATCGGTCAAGGAAAGGTAGATGAGATACTCAGCGATAAAGCCGAAGATCGTCGTCGTATTTTCGATGAGGCTGCAGGTATTGTCAAATATCGCATGCGTAAACAAGAGACAGAGCGTAAACTCGAACGCACAGAACAAAACTTATTGCGTGCTCGAGATATTTTGTCTGAAGTTGAACAACGCTTAAAGCCGTTGGAGAGACAAGCGGAGAAGACAAAGCGCTACAATGCCTTGACTAGGCATATGTTGCATCTAGATGTTGCCTTGACCCTCAAAGAGGTTGAAGATAATCTCGTCAAACAGAATGAAATCCAAGAACAACGAGAAACTATCGCTCAAGATCTAGCTCAAGCTCGTGCTAATAAAACTACCAATACGGAAAAGTTCCAAACCATCGCCCGCGATTTAGAACAGCAGAATCAAGTGATCGAAAAGACTCGCAGTGAATACAATGCAGGTTTAGAGCAGGCTCAGGAAGTCGAACGCAAATTGGTCGGAGCTCAGGAGCAATTGACTCTATTAGCTCAAGAGGAAGATAATCTCAATCAGGAATACAGCAAGATTGAGCGCCAGATCAAGGATTTACATTTTGATCTACAAGAAAGAGAAAAACGCAAGGAAAATCTTGTCGGGGATCTAGAAAATTTTCAGCAAAAGATCAGCGAAGTTGAAGCCGAACTGGCAGTTATCGAAGAGAAGTTTTCAGCATTTCGCCCAGAACGTGACCTGCTGTTGAAAAAACTTGATCAATTGAAAGAAGAGAAATACGCCTTAGGTAATGAGATTGCTGAGACAGCTACTTTTTTGTCGATGCAGAGTGAGCAACGCAACAAAATCTCTGCACAGCTAAAATCACAGAATAGCGAGCAGAATAGAGCTGGTTTCCGACTGGAAGAAATCGATGAAAAGATCGAGACATCCCAGCAAGAGTTGAAGCGATTACAGAGCCAATTACAGGAACTCGAACAAGAAGTCGCTGAGTTCGAAGAAAAATTATCTGCAGATCAGGCAGAATTACAACAAGTCAAAGGTAATATCTCGAATTTAGAATATCGTCGTAATACTTTACAGCGCTTAGCAGAAGAGAGAGCTGGTTTTGGTCACACAATAAAATCTCTGTTAGATCACTTAAAGTCTGGTGAAGTTTCTAGTGCAGGAGTAGATGGAGTTCTCGCTGATCTCATATCTGTAGAAGGTAAGTATGCACATGCCATAGAGGTTGCATTAGGCAACCACCTGCACAATATAGTTACTGAAACGAGACAAGACGCTGTCAGATTGATCGATTATCTAAAAGAAGAGCGTCTGGGACGTGCTACTTTTCTGCCTTTAGATGTGATGGAAAGCGACAAAATTCCTGTTTCCGAATTGGCACGTTATGGACGTTTTATGGCTTGTCTAGCTGCTGATGCTGTGGAAGTAGAAGATAAATATCGTGATCTAATCGACGGTCTTCTAGGTCGTATATTGATCGCTGATGATCTAAAGTCTGCTCTCAAGTTATCTGAATTATGCAGAAGACGTTATCGTGTGGTGACATTGCAAGGTGAAGTAGTGCATTCTGGCGGCTCTATGACGGGTGGTCGTGACCGCCATCAACGCGGCGGTGTTTTGCAACGAGCTGCAGAATTGCAGGAAGTAGAAGATAAACTACAGGATGCTCTGGTTTTACCTCCGCAGATCGAGGCGAGAATCACGGAGGCTAATCAACAAATCTCTGAACTGAAAACGCAGATTCAAGATGTGAAAAATCAGCTGGAACAGAATAAGACAGATTTGTTGCAGGCAGAGTTAGATAGACAGAACGAAGAGTCTGGCATCGCCAAGCTCGAACAGCGCAGCGAGCAATTAAAAGCAGAGTTAGAGCAGTTGGAAGAGTCAGTTGTCAGCAAACAAGAAGGTTATGCTGATAAACAAAAACGTGTGGCAGAGATAGATGAATTGCTACCTAAGATAGAAAAAGATATCAGCGATAGCTCGGGCACTGAAGAGAAACTCAACCGTGAACGTGACGAAGTCAAAGATTATCTAACTGACTTATTAGTTTCACAGCATTCTATCGCTGAGAGCATGCGCAGTCACGAGGAGCTGAAAGAACAACTCGATAAAATTATTGAGAATAACAATCAACGTTTAGCTGCGATCAAAGAGCGAGTGAGGACTATAGATATTGAACGCACCCAATATCGTGATCTGATCGCAGAACAAGATGAACAGCGTACTCTAGAGCAAGCACAGCTAGAATATCTGCGTGAACGAGTTCAAGCAGCTGAGTTCCTGAAGGAGCAGTTACAGGCAGAACAGCAGGAGCTCTTCAAGCAGGCAGAACAGATCAATGAGACAGTCAATAACTTGCAGCTTTCTGCAGAACGACTGGATGGACGTCTACAGCGTCTGATCGAGATGAGTGATAACTCTAAAAATCGTCTGTGGGAAAATTATGAACTCTCATTTCCTGAAGCTCAGCAGATGGATATAGAGATAGAAGACTATCGAGAGGCGGCAGATAAGCTGAAGCAGTATCGCCAAGAGATCAAGGATCTAGGCAATATCAATCATGCTGCGATAGAAGAATATCAAGAATATCGTGAACGACATGAATTTTTGCTCTCTCAATGCGAGGACATCAATAAGGCTAAAGCAGACTTATTGGTGGTGATCAATGATTTGGAACAGGTGATGAGTCAGCAATTTACTGAGCGTTTCAGTCAGATCGCCAGCAATTTCAAACAGGTATTTCATGACTTGTTTATGGGCGGCGAAGCAGAATTGTTGACGGACGGCGATGATATCTTGACCTGTGGTATCGATATCAAAGTTCAACCGCCAGGCAAACGTCTACAGAGCATGTCGCTCCTATCTGGTGGAGAGCGTTCTCTGACAGCAATTGCTCTACTGTTCGCCATCTTCAAGTTGCGGCCCGCACCGTTCTGTGTGCTGGATGAGGTTGAGTCCGCCTTAGACGATACCAATGTCGTGCGTTTTACTGAGTACATCAGCAATTACACGAATGATTCACAATTTGTACTGATTACTCACCGTAAAGGTACGATGGAAGCCGCCCAACGACTGTATGGGGTCACGATGAAAGAACGCGGTGTCTCCAAATTATTATCTTTACATTTGAGCGATTAAGAGGTCTTTATGGGAATATTTGATAAGTTCAAAAAAGGTCTAGAAAAAACACGTAGTTTTATCAATGACAGTTTCAATCGTGCCAAAGCACATCTGGGTTATTTCGATGAGGATATGATCGATGATCTAGAGATGACTCTGATTCAGGCGGATTGCGGCATAGATTGTACAACTTTTTTAATCGATCGAGTTCGTCAGAATATCAAAGATACCGGTGATTATTCTGCTGAGGCTGTGGCCGAGAGTTTGCGTAGTGGCATGTTAGAGGTTCTCGGTGATTGCGAGCCCATCAAACTACATGATAATTGTTTGAATGTCATCTTGATGATAGGTGTTAATGGCACGGGTAAAACTACCACAGCCGGTAAATTAGCCAAGCGTTACCAAGAACAGGGCAAGCGTGTGATCATGTGTGCAGCAGATACTTTCAGGGCTGCTGCGATCGAGCAATTAAAGGTCTGGGGAGAGCGTAGCGGGGTGCCGGTAGTGGCACAAGCCATCGGCTCTGATCCTGCCGCTGTTACTTATGATGCATTGAGGGCCGCTGAAGCTCGCAGAGCAGATGTTTTGATCGTCGATACTGCTGGACGTTTGCACAATAAGCAAAATTTGATGGACGAACTCGCAAAGATACGCCGTGTTCTCGGCAAGGGAGAAGTGCCGGTTGAAATTCAAGCACTCTTGACTATAGACGCTAGCACTGGTCAGAATGCTCTGCAACAGGCCAAGGCTTTTGTCAAAGTCACTCCCATCGACGGTTTGGTGATCACCAAGCTAGATGGTAACGCTAAGGGCGGCATAACTCTTGCCGTCGCCAAAGAGACCAAGATTGCAGTAAGACTTGCTGGCCTCGGTGAGGGCATAGATGATCTGCAGGATTTTTCAGCGAATGAGTTTGTAAATTCATTGCTGCCAGAGTCGTTGTTTTCTGTAGAATAAATAGCTATTCATAAAAGTTAAACGATAGTAACGATATTACTGCTAGCAGTTGAGCAGTTCACATTTATATAAATCTTTGTTATACTCTGGTTACCATCCAGATTTTCTGAGAGAGTGGGCGTGCCCACTCTTTGTTTTTGTAACAGCAAATAGATGAGGAATAATGAAGACAACGATTAAACGCAATGCGATAGAGCAAAAGATTTTTGACTGGGCGGCACCTATGGTGGCTGAACTTGATGTCGACTTGGTCGATGTACACTATCGCCGAGAGAACAATAAATTATTTTTACGCCTGTTCATCGATCGCCGAGGTGGAATCGATATGGATTGCTGCGTCGCTGTCAACGAACAGATCGATCAATTGATCGACAGTGAAATGCCCGAACTCAATCACGATTATTTTGAGGTTTCATCTGCCGGTCTAGATCGTCCCTTGATCACAATAGACGATTTTAGACGACATCTCGATGAGTGTGTGGAGGTGAATCTTTATCAGAAAATAGACGACCGCAAACAATTGGTCGGCGAATTAAAATCAGTTAGCGAACACGGTATCGTCGTCGCTGATGAACAAGAATATACTCTCGATTTTGAGGATATAGCTAAAGTAAAATTGCACATTGAGTTTTAACCAGCATACGGAGAAAGGGATCGCAATGAATACAGAATTTATCGAAGCATTGAAAATGCTCTGCAAAGAGCGTGGTGTCGAAGAAGAACTGATGTTTAAAGCTATTGAAGAAGCTTTAGTCTCAGCATATAAACGTGAGTTCGATTCGCGTAACGCTGATAATGTCGACGCTCATATCGACCGCGAAACCGGTGAGATGAAAGTTATTTTGACGAAGGAAGTCGTAGAGTCTGTAGTAGATCAGCAGACCGAGATTTCGCTCGCCGAAGCAAAGGCTCTTTCTGATGCCTTCGATGTGGGAGATCTCTTAGAGATGGAAATCGATCCACAAATGCTTGGTCGTCTAGCTGCTCAAACTGCCAAAAATGTTATCAATCAACGCCTGTCACAGGCTGAACGTGAGCGCATTCAGGCCGAGTTCAGCAGCCGTATCGGTGAATTGGCTTATGGTGTAGTACAACGCAAAGATCGCCGTGAGGTTATCGTCGATATCGGTCGTGCTGAAGCTGTTTTGCATCATCGTGAACAATCGCGTCTCGACAATTACGATTTCAATCGCCGTATGCGTTTTTACATTCTACGTGTTGACGAAGGCAGGGGTAGACCCGTGGTATTGGTATCGCGTAGCCATGCCAATCTAGTGCGTCGCCTCTTTGAGCAAGAAGTGCCAGAGATCGCTAACGGAGTGGTTGAGATTGTCTCTATAGCTCGTGATGCTGGTGATCGCACAAAGATGGCAGTTTATTCTCATGATCCCAATGTCGATCCAGTGGGTTCATGTGTCGGTCAGAGAGGTATGCGTGTACTGAATGTCATCGATGAATTGAACGGCGAAAAAATCGATGTTATGGAGTGGGACGAGAACCCAGAAGTATTCATCGCCAATGCTCTCAATCCTGCACGTATTCTGCACTGTGAATTGGATGAGGAGACCAGATCAGCACGTGTTATTGTGCCAGATCATCAATTGTCACTTGCCATTGGTCGTTCGGGTCAAAATGCTAAGTTGGCAGCACGTCTAACTGGTTGGAAGATCGATATCAAGAGTGAGAGTGCACAGCGTGAAGAGATCGAGAGTGAGTTTATGTCACGTTTTGATCGTGCGATTGAAGCTGCTGAAGAAGATGAAGAATATGAAAGCGAAGAATAGGAGGAGCCATGGTGAGAAGAGAAGAAGCTGATTCTGGTTTGCGCAAGGGCTTTATCCGCGAGGATGAGGCTATGCAGTTAGCGAAGAGTGCTACGCGTGAAAATACCGAAGACAATACCCAAGCTCCAGAAAAAACTGAAGAAGTTGTGGAAGACAACAAAACAGTTGTGACAGCAGATAAAGCTGAAGAGACAAAACCCGATGGTCCTACCATCAGCATGCAAGGTGTATCTGGTAAAACTATCACTAGCGTAGTTAAAGTTGTCAAAAAAGTTTCGCGTGCTAAGAAGGCGGACAAAGCTGATGCTGCCAAAGAGTCAACTAAAGTAAAGTCTGACGATGCCACTAAAGTGGCTGAGCAGACTGTCGCGACTAACGACAAAGAGACTGTAGACAAAAACGTTGCAGATAAGACCGATAAAACCACTGAGAAAAAAGTCGTTAAATCTGTCAAAGATAAGGATGATCAGAGTTCAAAAGCAGCTGAGGCTGAGGTTGTCGAAGCAACGAAGAGTGCAAGTGAACAACAGGATGATAGTCAGAGTAAACCAAAACCTGATTCAGCTGCGACTGACAAAGACTCAGCTAAGCCTGTTAAAACTGCAGCAGAAGTAAAAACCTCAGTCGATGTAAAAGTTGATTCGGCAAATACAGATAAAGCAGAGCCTGCTAATAAGCAAGCTGATGTACAGTCTTCCACATCTGAAGACACAGCAAGTCAAACCAAAACAAGTCCTGCAAGCAATGTCAAAGTCGATAGATCAGGTGTTGCTCGTCAAGTGAAAACTGATACCTCAGGCAACTATGGCAAGGTTCAGCCAGCCAGTGCTCAGAGACGTACAGTTGTTGACCGTGGCGTTACCTCTAGTCGTTACAGTCATCTGCCGCGTATTCGTCCGCAACAAGGTAATTACCTAGGACAAAATGCTGCTACTCCGCAAGCTGAATTGCGTCAACAACGTGGTGACCATCGCGGTCAAGGATTCCACAATGATGGACAACGTCCGCGTAATTTCGGCGGTGAAAAACGCAAATTTAACCGTGAATTTATGGATAAAGACGCGCCGTCGACCAATCAGCCACAACGCCGTCAGCAACGCAGTAACAACAACCGCAACAACGCTAGCTTTGGTGCTATGGGCGGTGAACGCCGTGCAGATCGTCGCAACAACCAGAGACGTGAACGCAGTCGCTTCGACCAGATGCAGGCAACTCGCTACGGTGCAGATGAAAGTTATGATGACGATCGTTTCCGCCGCAACACTAAAAAACGTGGTGAAGAGAACAAGGTGCAGCGTGCTGTTCTCACTAATGTTAAATTACCTGAAACTTTGACGGTCAAAGAATTGGCTGAGACCTTGAAAAAGACCAGTGCCGAAGTTATCACCAAGCTGATGAGCTATGGTGTCATGGCAACCCTAAATCAGGAGCTCAATTTCGATACAGCCGAGGTCATCGCCAATGAATTTGGTATCAAAGCAGAACAGTTGATCGAAGTCAAAGCTGAAGATATTCTGTTCGACGATTCACAAGATAAGGAAGAAGATCTGGTGGAGCGTCCACCCATCGTCGTCGTCATGGGTCACGTCGATCACGGTAAAACATCGATTTTGGATTATATTCGCAACACTTCTGTCGTCCAGGGAGAAGCTGGTGGTATCACTCAGCACATCGGTGCTTATACCGTCGATGTCAATGGTAAGACCATCACTTTCTTAGATACGCCTGGTCACGAAGCCTTTACCGTGATGCGTGCACGTGGTGCTCAGGTCACAGATATCGCCATCTTAGTAGTCGCTGCTGACGACGGTGTCATGCCTCAGACCATCGAGGCGATCAACCATGCCAGAGCGGCAAACACCGAGATAATCGTCGCAGTCAATAAAATCGATAGACCGGGAGCTAATATCGACCGTGTACGTCAAGAATTAGCGAATCACAATTTGATGTCATCAGATTGGGGTGGCAATACTACCATAGTGCCTGTGTCAGCAAAGACTGGTGAAAATATGGATGAGCTACTAGAAATGATTCTCTTAACTGCTGAAGTTCTAGAGCTCAAAGCCAATCCTAATAGACAGGCCAAGGGTACTGTTATCGAAGCTAAACTAGATCGTGGTCGCGGAACTGTAGCCACCATGCTAGTTCAGCGCGGTACTCTGCGTGTCGGCGATACAGTAGTCGTCGGCTCTATGATCGGTCACATCCGTGCCATGATGGACGACAAGGGCAGAGACATCACAGAAGCTGGACCTTCGCAACCAGTAGAGATTTTAGGTCTGCCTGAAGTTCCTGAAGGCGGAGATATTTTCTACTCAGTGCAAAATGAGAAAGTTGCACGTCAATTAGTAGAGAGACGTCAAGCAGAAGAACGTGAAAATAAGCTGCGACAGAAAAATCGTCTTTCATTGGACAATCTGTTTGAACAGATGTCTAAGGGAGAGGTCAAAGACCTCAATATCATCGTCAAAGCGGATGTGCAGGGCAGTGTCGAAGCGGTAAAACAATCATTGGAGAAATTATCCAACGAAGAAGTTCAAGTTAAAGTCATACACGGTGCAGTAGGTGCTGTCACAGAGAGCGATGTGCGTTTGGCAGAGATCGCTAACGCCATCATCATCGGATTCAATGTGCGTCCAGCTGCTAAAGTGAGTGATCTAGCTGAAGAAAACAATGTCGATATACGTCTATATCGCATCATCTACGATGCTATAGAGGATACTGAAAAAGCTCTTAAAGGTATGCTTGCGCCGACCTTCAAAGAAGTTGTGCTCGGTCATGCCACTGTGCGTGAGACCTTCAATGTCTCTGGCGTCGGTACTATCGCCGGTTGCTATGTCACTGACGGTAAGATAACCCGCACTGCCGATGTACGCATTGTCCGAGACGGCATAGTTATCCACGAAGGTAAGATCGCCTCGCTCAAGCGTTTCAAAGATGATGCCCGTGAAGTAGCAGCTGGCTACGAATGTGGTATGAGCATCGAACGCTACAATGACATAAAGATCGGCGATCAGTTTGAGACCTTCGAAATGCAGGAAGTTAAGGTGGAATAATGCGCCATATGCAGAGAAGCGACCGCGTCGCTGAAGAAATCAAAAAAATTGTCGCAGAATTATTGCGCAGTGAGCTAAAAGATCCAGGTCTTCCGCTGATGACGACAGTGACATCTGTCGATGTGAGCAGAGATTTAGCCTATGCTACAGTCTACGTCTCTACATTGGGTGGGAGCAGCGAGAAGGAACAAGTTCTGAGCGTATTGGAACATTCTAAGGGCTTTATTCGCAGTGAAGTCAGCCATCAGCTCAGATTACGCCAAGTTCCAGAATTTCGTTTCAAATATGATAATTCGAGTGAGATTGGATCTAGCATGTCAAAATTGATCGACGATGTGCTCGCACGCGATGAGCAATTGCGACAGAATACACATGAAGAATGAAGAAAATCAACGATTTGATTCAGAAATTATTGATTAAGTATTCTGGAGATGAATCACAGAGTTTCGTACTGTTACCACATGTGGCAGCAGATGGAGATGCGCTGGGTTCATCTCTAGCTTTATGTTTATTTTTACGTGAGCATGGTCACGCGGCTACTGTATGGCTAGAAGAAGCAATCGCTCCTCAGTTGCAATTCATAGAGGCTCAAGAATTGCTTTATGTTTGGGGACGAGATAGTTTCGTCGATACTCATAATCATCGAGTCATCATTTTAGATGCAGGTGAGATCAGCCGTCTGGGAGAACGCCAGGCGATGCTAGACAATTGCCTCAGCATAGATATTATCGATCCCCATCAACCATCGACAAAAGTTTTTGCGGGCAAAGAAGCTTTGGCAGAGCGCTGTGACTTAGTTTGGAT
>JAEWFX010000006.1 GCA_023388605.1 Bacillota bacterium | reverse complement strand
GAGTTTTTCAGCTAAAGAAGAACCAGCCAAAGTTCTGATGGGAACAAAAGATTGCACAAACGAACAGTCGAAAAGTAGTGAGAACACAGCTTTAGAAAAGTTGAATCTAGAATTAAAAGAGGCGGTGAAACAAGAAGACTATCGTCGTGCCGCTGAGCTCAAACGAGAAATCGAAGGCTTAGGGCACAAAACTAGCGATGAAGGAGGAGAGCATGAATAGAGATTTAGTTATCAGCAGTCGCGTACGACTAGCACGCAATCTCGGCAATAAGTGCTTTCCGCACTTGTTGAATACGATGGCGAAGCAAGCTCTGTCCGCCAATATAAAGCAAGAGATAAATCGTGATGGCGAATTGCCAAAACGTTATCGTGAATTAGCTGAGTCTCATAATCTGGGAGAGATAAAATTAGCCACGGATAAACAGTTTTTTCATGAATTGCCACTCAGTGATATCAAGCTGACTCAGATCTATTCATTGATGGAACAGAATCTGATCAGCAAGGAGTTGGCCGATCGTCCTAATGGATCAGAGTTGTTGTTCACCCCTGACTTTGATCTCAGTATCATGTTGCAAGAGGAAGATCATCTACGTATACAGGCTTTAGTTAAAGGTGCTGATATCGAGTTGGCATTGCGAAGAGCACAAGTGGTGGCAGATTTTTGTGAACATAAATTGCCGCTCGCTAAAGACGTGGATCTAGGTTATTTGACAGCTTGTCCATCCAATGTCGGTACAGGCTTGAGAGCTTCCGTGATGTTGCGTCTTACAGGTTTGAAGATTCTTAAACAACTGGAACCCCTGCGCACCAAATTAGCAAAAGCTGGTTATGTCTTGCGTGGTGCTCACGGTGAGAACAGTGAAGCGGAGAGCAATCTGTTTCAGCTTTCGCAAGACAAGACTTTAGGACATAGCGACAGCTACTTTGTTCGTCAATTACATGCGACAACGGAGCAACTAATCGAGCAGGAACTAGCAGCTCGCAAGTATCTTTATGAGCACAATACTCTAGTGGTGAAGGATCAGATTTTGCGAGCCATCAGCATTGTCGATTATGCCTTGCTGGTATCGGAGTCCGATTTGCAGAATACCTTGAGTTGGCTAGATTTTGCTGCCTTTGTCTCCGAGGATGAGTTGGGTGAAAAGTGTCGTAAATTATTGCCCAAATTAGAAAAAATAGCCGAGCGCAGTGGAACATACACGCTTCTACACAATCAGTTCCCTGAATTTGAAGCTAGCAGTCAACAGCGCTTGCAACAAATTATCAGTAAACATAAAAACGAAATTCAGCAGGCACGAGCCTTGATGATTAAGAAAGTAGGTGAAGAATATGATGATTAGATTATCTGCAGCAGCTACCAGAGCCATCGATAACTCATGGAAAGTAGCTCAAGGTTTTGATTTAACTTATATCGGTACAGAACATCTATTGTTAGGCATTTTATCTGGCGATGAGAATCTACAAAAATTAGTGTTAGAAGATGCTCTAAGCTATGATGATCTGCTCGAGGCTGTTCAGACTTATACCAATCGCAAGTTCGAAGCGAAATCTGTACGTGAGTTGAGCGGTAACGAGTACTACAGTGCCATGACAGATCGCACTAAGAATCTGTTGACCATAGCAACGAGTGAAGCCACAGCTCAGGGTATGTCTGAGATCGATGACAAGCATTTGCTCTTAGCCATCCTGCGTTCAGCGAATTGTGTCGCAAATAAATTACTACGCAAATTAGGCATTAGCCCCCTCAAGGCCTATGAAAAGATACAACATCTAGCTCAAGCGATGCAAAATGCCAGCTATAGCGGTGATTTGGGCAAATTACAGTCTGAAGGTGAAATAAACAGTAAAAAGAGCAATACTCCGACCTTGGATAAATTCAGTACAGATCTGACTGCTCAAGCACGCGAACACAATCTCGACCCCATAGTGGGACGTGAAACAGAGATCATCCGCTCTATTCAGATCCTCTGTCGTCGCCGCAAAAATAACCCTGTATTGATCGGTGAACCAGGTGTAGGTAAGACTGCGATCGCTGAGGGTTTAGCGCAGAGAATAGTGGATAAGAATGTGCCTGAAAGTTTACAGAACAAAAGATTATTGACTTTGGATTTGACAGGTATGTTGGCTGGTGCGAAGTATCGTGGTGAATTTGAAGAGCGTCTCAAACAAGGAGTTGAAGAAGCTATCGCCGCTGGTGATGTGATACTTTTCATCGATGAGTTGCACACCTTGATCGGTGCTGGTGCTTCGGAAGGATCGATCGATGCTTCGAATATACTCAAGCCTATGTTGGCACGTGGTCAGATGCAGATGATCGGCGCTACGACTATCGATGAATATCGTAAACACATCGAAAAAGATGCTGCGCTTGAACGTCGTTTCCAACCTGTTAAAGTCGAAGAGCCTTCAGAGTCAGAGAGCATCGCTATTCTGAGCGGTCTACGCAATAAATACGAAGATCACCACGGTGTAAAAATCTCTGATCAGGCGATTGAAGCTGCAGTCAAATTGTCGACCCGCTACATCACGGATAGATTTTTACCTGACAAAGCCATTGATTTAATCGATGAGGCAGCTTCAAAGAAACGTATGGAAGCAGCTTCTCAAGATCCTGAATACAACACCAAGAAAGCTGAGTTAGACAAGCTGATCGAACAAAAAGAGTTGGCTGTACAAGAAGAGAAATTTGAAGAAGCAGCAGATTTACTCGAGAAGCAGAATGCTATCAGCGCTGAGCTAGAAGCCATCAGCGCCAAAGCAGAAGTGACCAAAGAGATCGGCGAAGAAGAGATAGCAGCTGTCATCGCTCTATGGACTGGTGTGCCCGTACAGAAGATCTCTGAAGATGATAATCAGAAGTTGAAGAATCTCGAGAGTGAGATCGCTAAGCGTGTAATCGGTCAAAAAGAAGCCATATCCGTAGTTAGCAAGGCTATTCGCCGTGGACGACTGGGCCTCAAAGATCCTAAGCGCCCCACAGGTTCATTTATCTTCCTCGGTACCACTGGTGTAGGTAAGACAGAATTAGCAAGAGCATTAGCTGAAGTTATGTTCGGTGATGAAAACGCTATGATTCGGGTAGATATGTCTGAGTACATGGAGAAATTTGATGTGTCCAAACTCATCGGTTCTCCTCCGGGTTATGTCGGCTACGAAGAGAGTGGACAATTGACAGAAGCAGTACGACGTAAGCCTTATTCAGTGGTGCTTTTCGACGAGATAGAAAAAGCACACCCCGATGTGTTCAACTTATTGCTGCAAGTTTTAGAAGATGGCAGATTGACTGACGGTCAAGGTCGTACTATCAATTTCCGCAATACCATCATCATCATGACCAGCAATCTAGGTGCTAGCTTGTTGATGGGAAACAAAAAGAACAGTATCGGTTTCTCGGCGGCAAATGAAGCAGATGACAAGAAAACTGATGCCAACTACGGCGGCCATACCTATGAAGAAGCGAAAAAATTAGTTATGGATGAGGTCAAACGTGCCTTCAAACCTGAATTCCTCAACCGTATCGATCAGATCATCTTCTTCGAGATGCTCAGTCGTGAAGACATGCTAGCGATAGTAGATATAATGCTAGAGCAATTCCGCAAGCGTGTCGCAGATCTAGGCATTACACTCAAAGTGGATAAGGATGTGGTTGAATACTTAGCTGAGAATGGTTATGATCCGCAATATGGTGCTCGCCCGGCTCGTCGTTTGATTCAAGTAGAAGTCGAGGATACTTTCTCGGAGGCTCTGCTCGACGGCATAATCGCAGAGGGAGACACCGCCAATATCAAATTAGTCGATGGAAAAATTGAGGTAGTTGCAGAAGAACACCATGAGCAATAATTTGACGGCACAATTGATCGATTTAATCAATCGCTACAAGAATGTAGAACAATTTGAACTAATTGATTTAGATGAGCGACGGATAGAGATGTCCGCCGCTTATCTCTGTCATCTTGTCGAGAAAAATAAAGTTATGAATCTCACGGGTATCACCGATCCTAGAGAGATGGTTATTCTACATTTGCTTGATAGTTGGACTCTGCTGCCGCTGATCAAAAAATATAATCCACAAACCATTTTAGATATCGGAAGTGGAGCAGGTCTTCCAGGAATTCCTCTCAAGATATGCTTGCCGGAAGTTGATTTCCTGTTGGTCGATTCGCTCAATAAAAGAATTAAATTCTTAGAGGAAGTTATCGACTCACTGGATCTGCCCCAAATTTCTGCTCAGCATGCTCGAGTAGAAGACGTACAATTTTTGCGACAATATAGAGCCGGTTTTGATCTCGCTGTGGCACGTGCCGTTGCCAATCTATCGACTCTCTTAGAATATGCACTGCCGACCATCCAGGTAGGGGGACATTTCATTGCGCTCAAGGGGCCAAGCATAGAGGAAGAGCTAAAAACAGCAGGTAATGCCCTGGAAATTTTAGGTGGCAAAATAGTCAGTGTAGAGAGTATAGCCTTGCCAGAGAATACTGGTGAACGAAGGATTGTCGTAGTGGAAAAAGTAAAAGCAACGCCGAAAAAATATCCTCGTCCCGCTGGCAAGCCGCGCAAACAACCACTGTAATATAAAGAAAAGCCGCATAGCGGCTTTTCTTTTGCGAGTATTATTTGAAAAATTTTATTTACATACTTTCCAATTTTTCATTGCCAGTAGACTTAAAGATCAAGCGAGCAATCACTGCAGCGATTAAAGCGGGAAGTAAGTATACTAAACCCTCAGATCCCAACGGTAGATAGTCCAATATTGTGACCGCCAAATCTTTAGTAGGGGCGATAGCAGCGAGAGCATTGATGATGGCGAAGGGAGTGACCACCACTAGAGTGAATATGTATATCTTACGTACTTGCCAAGTTTTTCCCAATAGATTTAAGAGGATGAGGACGATGGCGATAGGATAGATAAGTTCTAGTACAGGTGCTGCGATCAGCAATATTCCTTCTACGCCGATAATGCTTATAAAGTACGAGATCACGGTGATGATTATCGCCCAATTACGGTAACTGATTCTATTGTTGAAGAGATTATAAAAGTAATTTGAGGCTGTCACTATCAAGCCGATAGCAGTAGTCATACAGGCAAAAAAGATGATGAAAGATAAGATGAGCTGACCAAATCCGCCTGATAAAGTTTGTACAGCCATAACCGTGAGCGCAGTTTTTTCTTCGATGGGTCGCAGAACATCGCTGCCCTGAGCGCCGATATGGCAGAGCCCTGCATAGAGGACGGCGATACAGATACCAGCAAAAGCTGCGATGAGGGGCATCAGTTTATTGGTATGTTTTTGATCATAACCCTTTGCTTTGATCGCTTGGTAGATGGTGCTTCCGAAGATGATGGCAGCGAGAGTATCCATGGTTTGATAGCCTGCGATAAAGCCGTGTGAGAAGGGATTAGAGAGTTCAGTGGGAGTAGTATTGCCAACCGATCTAAACAGTGAAATAAAAATCAAGGTCAGCAAAAAAATGATCAATAGAGGAGAGAGAATAGTCCCTAAGCGATCTACGACCGTTTTAGGTGAGAGTATGAAATAGAGGCATATGATAAAAAATATCAACGACCCGACAATCAACAGTGTACGAGTATCATAAGAATTCTGGAAATAAGGCAATATTGCTAATTCTACAGTGGTGGCAGCAGTGCGTGGGATCGCGAAGAGTGGACCGATGATCAAAATGATGGTGACATTTAGCACTTTAGCAAATAGTGGTGATATTTTTTGGGACAAACTATCTGAGGTACCTCCAGCCTTGCTCAATGCCATAACACCTAAGACAGGTAAGCCTATGCCAGTGATACAGAATCCTAACAAACCAGTCAGTAGAGATTGTCCATCAACAGCTCCGATGTAGAATGGGAAAATAATATTTCCAGCTCCGACAAACATCGAGAAGAGAGCTAGACCGATTAAAATAACGTTGAGATAATCTTTTTTCTTTAGCATATTACCTCCATGATTAGGATAATAAAAGAGCTAGGCAGTGTAGATCTAGATATTTATCTTCACGTTTGACGTGTTGGCGCCAAGTGCCTTCATCCTTGAATCCTAAACTCTTAAATAGATTGATTGAGGGTTGATTGC
>JAEWFX010000040.1 GCA_023388605.1 Bacillota bacterium | reverse complement strand
TGAGATCGTAGAAGTAGTAAAAGAAGCGAATTATAACGATAATTGTCTGGGTGTTGTGACCTGGTGTCATACCTTTAGCCCTTCTAAGATGTGGATCAATGGTCTGGCTGATCTCAACAAGCCCTATTGCCACCTGGCCACTCAATATAATCGCAATATCCCCAATGAAGAGATAGACATGGATTTCATGAATCTCAACCAAGCAGCTCATGGCGACCGTGAGCATGGCTTTATCGCAGCTAGATTGCGTATGCCGCGCAAGGTCATCGCTGGTTACTGGCAAGATGAAGCAGTGCAGAAGCGTTTAGGTGAGTGGATGAGAGCAGCTTTCGGTGTGGCTCTCTCCAAGTCTCTAAAGGTGATGCGTTTTGGCGATAATATGCGAGAAGTGGCGGTCACTGAAGGTGATAAGGTTGAAGTTCAAGCTCAATTGGGCTGGCAAGTCAACACCTGGCCTGTTGGTAAGTTAGTCGAGACCATGGATGCGGTCACAGAAGCCGAGATCGATGTCCTGATGGATGAATATCGCCAAAGCTATGATTTCGCTACAGAAGATATGGAAACTGTGCGTTACCAGGCTCGTGAGGAAATCGCAATCAAAAAGATGATGGACGAAGAAGGTTGCAGAGCGTTTTCCAATACTTTCCAAGATCTGTATGGCATGAAACAACTACCAGGTTTGGCGAGTCAACATCTGATGGCCCAAGGTTATGGTTACGGTGGTGAAGGAGATTGGAAAGTGGCAGCGCTCACGACCATCCTAAAAGCTATGGGTGATGGTGAGAACGGTGCGTCCACCTTCATGGAAGATTACACCTATCACTTGGAGCAGGGCAATGAACATGTCCTAGGTTCGCATATGTTAGAAGTTTGCCCCAGTGTAGCCAGCGATCGCCCGCGTATCGAGGTTCATCCTCTAGGTATCGGCGATAGAGAAGATCCTGCACGTCTGGTTTTCGAAGGTAAAGCAGGCGATGCCATCGTGGTGAGTTTAGTAGATATGGGTGGTCGTCTTCGCTTGATCTGTCAAGATGTACATTGTGTCAAACCCATCTTACCGATGCCGAATTTACCCGTAGCACGCGTGATGTGGCAATTGAAACCGGACTTGACTACAGGTCTAGAATGCTGGATCACGGCTGGTGGTGCTCATCATACGGTGCTCTCCTATGATGTCAGTGCCGAGATGATGCGTGACTGGGCAAAGATGATGGATATCGAGTTTGTCCACCTCACAGAAGATATCTCTGTAGAAAAACTAGAGGAAAAACTTTTCTTGAATGATCTAGCCTGGAAGTTAAAATAAGATAATAAGACTAAGAATAAGTAGACAAGGTTAACATGTCTACTTATTTTAATTTGAGGGCGAATATGGATTTGAAAAAAACAGCTCTAGGTATTGAACTAGGCTCAACACGTATTAAAGCTGTCTTGATCGACGCGGAACATAGACCCATAGCTAGCGGCGAATATGAATGGGACAATCAACTAATAGATGTAATTTGGACCTATTCTTTAGCTGATGTACACAAGGGTATTCAGACTTGTTATCAATCTTTACAAACAGCGGTAAAAAGAGATCTCGGTGTCGAACTAACTGAGGTCGGTGCTATCGGTGTGAGTGGCATGATGCACGGATATTTGCCCTTTGATAGTGCAGGTAAACAGTTAGCTGAATTCAGGACTTGGCGCAACACTATTACGGGTAAGGCAGCTGCTGAACTGACTGATTTATTTAACTTTAATGTTCCACAACGCTGGTCGGTTGCTCATTTATATCAAGCTATTCTTAATGGTGAAAGTCACGTGGGTGACATTGATTATCTAACCACTTTAGCTGGTTATGTACACTGGCGTTTGACTGGCAAAAGAGTCATGGGTATAGGTGAGGCTTCGGGCATGTTTCCCATCGACAGCAAAACTCATGACTATGATCAAGGAATGCTGGATAAGTTTGACGCTTTGATCGCAGCTAAAGGTTACAGATGGAAGCTGCGAGACATATTGCCGGAGGTTCTCTGTGCGGGTGAAGAAGCAGGTGTTTTAACCGAAGATGGTGCAAAGTTTTTGGATCCCAGTGGTGTACTTAAATCAGGAATTCTAGTCGCTCCTTGTGAAGGCGATGCCGGTACAGGTATGGTAGCCACTAACGCGGTGAGAGTGCGAACAGGTAATGTCAGTGCTGGTACAAGTGATTTTGCGATGATTGTGGTAGATAAGCCGTTGGGAGTACATCGTGAGATCGACATGGTGACTACGCCTGATGGATCTGCAGTCGCCATGGTACATTGCAATAACTGTACTAGCGATATCAATGCTTGGGTCAATCTATTCGCTGAATTTGCTCAAACTATGGGCATGGAAGTTGAGCGTTCGAATCTTTTCACTAAACTGTTTGAACTAGCTCTTTCAGGTGATGCTGATTGTGGTGGGCTATTATCCTATAACTATTTATCCGGTGAAGGAGTTACCGATATAGATGATGGACGACCATTGTTTGTGAGAACAAATAATGCTCGCTTCACACTGGCAAACTTTATGCGTACACATCTTTTATCCGCCCTTGCTACTCTAAAAATCGGTCTAGATATTCTCACTCAGACCGAAAATGTAGAGATAGAACAGCTCTGCGGTCACGGCGGATTTTTCAAGACTCCTATAGTAGGACAGAAAATGTTATCGGCAGCCGTGGGAGCAGCCGTTTCAGTTATGGAGACCGCAGGTGAGGGTGGTCCCTATGGAATGGCATTATTAGCAGCTTATATGTTGAGAAGAGAGCCAGGTGAGAGCTTGTCAGATTATCTTGATCAGAGAGTGTTCAAAAATGCCAAGATATCTACTTTGATGGCAGATTCTCAAGACATAGAGGGCTTTGCAACTTATCTAGAACGCTATCAACAAGCATTGATTTTAGAACGTACGGCAACAGAAGTCGTGTAATTATAGACAAATGTAGATTTGGTTGTGGTGCAAATATCGTTCGTTAAATAGATCTGATGTGCTACAAGATATGATAGAGAAAAGATCCCGTGGGGATCTTTTCTTGTTTGCTTGATCGGCTGATAGGTAAGTAGTACTAAGTATATTTAAACCAAGCCATTTTATTAGTCTTTAAGGCAGCCTATCGGAACGACATATACACCATCTTTTCTTCTAATTTTTCGGCGTTTTGGCAAATAATTTTTCGGCATTTTGGCAGAAAATTTTTCGGTGAATTGACAGAAAATTTTTCGGTGTTTTGGCAATTAGAGTTTTTGATCAATGTGAAGTGCTCATTTGTAATATTTATCTGATAGTCATATTAACCTAGATTGATTGCCTCTCTGCCATTAATCGAACAAAAGAATTAGCCTATGCTGCCTGCCAGAGAAATTCAAAAACTCTGTGATCTGCATTCAGCTTTATTCCAAGATCAAAAAGCCTATACTTGTTCTGCAACTC
>JAEWFX010000059.1 GCA_023388605.1 Bacillota bacterium | reverse complement strand
GTGTCGTCTATCGGACACGAACATAAAAGAGATGTCAATCTGGCTTACGATGCCAGCGCCTTGATCAATCTGTCACGTGAACATCTGGATCTGCACGGTACGATGGAAGCCTATTTCGAGGCTAAGGTCGGAATCTTAGAACAGACAAAATCTGACGGCATCATCGTGCTCAACTATGCTGATCCCTATGGTCGTCAGGCGCTGACAAGCTTGCACAATACTGCACAGAAAATCACATATTTCGCTCTAGAAACAGGTAAAAATTTAGACGTAGTGGCTGACCAGGAGATTATAGCTTCAGTCGATCTCATCGCCCACAATATACAACTGACCAAAACTAGCACGGAATTCGATCTATATCTGCCGCGTTCATTGCAGTTACCTCGTGGTATTAAGATCCCGGCAGGTCAGACCCATTTCTGTATCGCTAACCCCGGTTATCACCAAGTGTTGAATGCACTAGCTGCTACTGCTCTGTGCTTTATTTATGATATTAAGCCTGAACAAGCCGCTGCGGCTCTAGGAGATTTCACTGCTATAGAACGTCGTTTTCAACTGATTTGGCAAAGTGGTCCAGTCACAGACTCAGTCAGTGATTCGGTCGATCAATTGCCGCCACAGTATCAGATTGTGGTCTACGATGATCATTTCGCGAATATCACTAATATCGAGACTTCGCTTAAATCTCTGCTCGGTGTACCCTACAACAAATTGCACATCGTCTATGCTATTCGCGGTATGCGCGGAGATATCACCAATCGTGAGAATATAGAAGCACTCGCCGTCAGTTTTGCTGGCTTGCGTTGTGATAGAGTCTACGCTACCAAGAGTTCTGAGGTGGTCGATAAAGACAATCTGGTTTTGCCAGAAGAAGAGCAAGCTTTTGTCGAGACCATGCAGGCACATCACATTCCGTACTGTCTCTATGAACGATTAGACGAAGCCATCGCTGCAGCTGTCGCAGATTGTCGACCAGGCGATGCTATGCTGCTCGCAGGTTGTCAGGGAATGGATGACGGAGCGAGGATCTTTTTCAAACAGATGTTAGAAGCGACAGACCTATCTCCGCAGCAAGTTATGTCAGTGATCAAGGATAGAGTTTGTGGTTGGGGAGATGAGAGTCCAGCAGACTACGGATTAAATTGATAAGGAAGCTATTTTCGCCGAGAAAATAGCTTTTTTAGTCTTCCCCAGAAGAGAATATGGACTAGATTACGCCAGTAAAACGCCAGTTAGTTTATGCTATACTGAGGTAATAAAGAGTTCGATTTTTCGAAGTAAGTAAGGAGAACATATGTTTGGGTTGCGTGGCGTACACCCTCGCTCAAACAAACATACGAGCGAGTCTGAGCTCAAGGTGATCAACGAGATCAAGACTGTTCGTATACCTATGACCATGCAGATCGGTCCTGGGTGTAAGGTTTGTGTCAAAAAGGGCGAAGAGGTCAAGGTCGGCCAGTTGATCGGTGAGCCGATAGCTGGTATGAGCGTACCGATTCACGCCAGTGTTTCTGGTACGGTCACTTCTGTTAAACCACAAGTAAAAAGTGACGGCACGATGATGGAGATGGTCGAGATAGAGTCCGACGGTCTTTTCACAGTGCACGAATCTATTCAACCACCGACAGTTACCAATAAACAAGAGTTGGTCGATGCAGTCAGAGCTGCTGGTCTAGTCGGTTTGGGTGGCGCAGGTTTTCCCACCCATTTCAAGCTCAATCCACCACCTGATAAAACCATCGATAGACTGTTGATCAACGGCATGGAGTGTGAGCCTTATATCACTTCAGATGAGTTCGTTGTGCGTAATCGTCTAGAGGAGCTCTGCCTCGGTATCTCCACAGTTATGAAATTGTGTGAGATCAAGACTTGCATTATCGGTATGGAAGTCAACACTCCCGAAGCGATCAAAGTTATTGAGAAGGTGATCTCACAATCCTCCTTGCTATCTGGTCTCGATATCAGCATCAAGACAGTACCTGCTTGTTATCCGCAAGGTGCAGAAAAAGTTATGATACGTACGCTGACTGGACGAGAAGTTCCGTCTGGTCGTCTACCTCACGATGTCGGTTGTCTAGTTCTCAATATAGGTACGGTACGCTATATCGGTCACTATCTACAGACAGGCATGCCGCTGACTAGGAAATTTATCACCCTGGATGGCTCGGCGGTTGTCTCACCTGGTATCTATGATGTACCCATCGGTGCGAGCATCGATGATATCGTACAGTTGACCGGAGGATATCGCGACAAAGCTAAAAAAGTGATTATGGGTGGCCCCATGATGGGTGTGGCAGTCGATGGTGTCGAGATGTCCATCATCAAGAACAATAACGCCATTCTAGTTTTAGATGAAGAAGACGCCCAGATCCCCGAAGAGCAACCTTGTATCCGCTGTGGTCGCTGCGTACGTGTTTGCCCGATGTACCTGATGCCTACAGAGTTGGATCAAGCAGGACGCACCCACGATATCAAGATCCTGACCGAGATGTCTGTCATGGATTGTATTGAGTGTGGCTGCTGTACCTTTGTCTGTCCAGCCAAGCGTTACTTAGTACAGAATATCCGTATCGGCAAGGCCGTTTTCCGACAACATCAACAGCGTTTGCGCGAGCAGCAGAAAGCGTAAGGAGGTAGCGATGCTCAGAGTTTCAGCTTCACCACATGTACGCGACAAAATCACGACCTCGCGTATTATGCTCGACGTATGTATCGCCTTAGTACCGGCGATGGTAGCGTCTTATTTCATTTTCGGTTCGCGAGCCATAGCGCTCATAGTAGTGACCGTAGCTAGCAGTCTTTTTTGGGAGTGGGGTTCTCGTAGACTGATGAAGCGAGAAAACACTTTAGGAGATTTCTCTGCTGCTGTCACAGGTATATTACTAGCTTTTAATCTACCAGTTGGATTACCGCTGTGGATGGCAGCTGTCGGTAGCTTTTTTGCCATTGTCATCGGCAAACAAATCTTCGGTGGCATAGGTATGAATTTTGCCAATCCTGCCATTCTCGGACGTATTGTTCTCTTGGTGTCATTCCCAGCCCAGATGACTACTTTCCTCGTACGCAACGATGTAGTGCAGTTGGGAAAAGCCGCTGTGAGCCAATACGACTTGATCTCACAAGCCACTCCACTAGCCGCTCTCAAACAAGGTGAGGGAAGTTTTACTTATCTGCAATTATTCTTAGGTCAGCATGGTGGCGTGATCGGTGAAGTCTCCATCGTCGCCCTTTTGATCGGTGCGGCCTACTTGCTGATCAGACGTATTATCGGTCCTGCAATCCCTCTGACCTATATTGGCTGTGTGATGCTCTTAGTCTGGTTGGCAGGTCAAGATCCCATCTATCACCTGTTGTCAGGTGGATTGGTACTAGGTGCCTTCTTCATGGCGACTGACTATGTAACCTCTCCCATCACTTTACCTGGGAAAATTCTCTTCGGCTTTGGCTGTGCTCTGATCACTTTCTTGATTCGTATCTACAGTAATTCTGCTGAAGGTGTATCGTTTGCGATCCTCTTGATGAATGTTTTGACACCGCATATAGATCGCATCACCAAACAAAAACCGATTGGAGGTAGAAAAAGTGTCCAAAACCAAAAATTCTAGCACTAAAGCTGCCCTCAATCGTGGGCCTTTCCCGGTGATCGTTTTGATTGTAGCTTGTACTATCTGTACTCTTTTGCTCGCCTTGATCAACGGTATAACCGCCGAAGCGAGAGAACAGCAACGTATGCTGAAGATCACCCAAAACCGTCAGCTGCTCTTCCCAGAAGGTAAAGATTTCTCTGAGTTAGACGTCGCTGATCTGCAACCAGAAACTGGCAACCTCACTGCTCTCGCTCAAGTTACAGATCAATCGGGTCAAGAGCTAGGTTACATCGCTGAATCCAATGCGCCTGGCTATGGCGGTTTAGTCAATGTCATGGTCGGCATCAACACAGAGGGTAAAATAGTCGGTGTAAGAATACTCGATAATTCTGAGACTGCTGGTCTCGGTAAGAAAGTAGAGAATGATAGCTTCCGCAATCAGTTCAATGAATTATCGGCAACTGATCGCTATTCTGCTCGCAACAATCCTGAATATAAGAAAATCGATGCTGTCTCAGGTGCGACGATTTCATCTGAAGCCGTCTCGCAGTCCATCAATATCGCCTGTGATGCCTGGCAAGCCGTGGCAGGAGGTACTCGATGAAACAAGCTATTAAAATTTTCAAACGCGGTCTACTACAAGAAAATGCCTTGTTGGTATTGATGCTCGGAGCTTGTCCCTCGCTCGCAGTCACCACAAGCTTGTTGAACGGTATGGGCATGGGTTTGGCCGCGACCTTTGTTTTGATCTGTTCCAACCTGGTAATCTCCTTATTGCGTAATTTGATACCAGATAAGGTTCGTATACCTGCCTATATCACCATCATCGCCAGCTTTGTCACCATCCTACAATTCTTGTTAGAGGCATATATTCCTGCACTCAACCAAACTCTCGGTATCTTCATCCCCTTGATCACAGTTAACTGTATTATCCTCGGACGTGCTGAAGCTTTTGCAGGCAAAAATACTCCTTTCGTCTCAGTCATGGATGGTCTGGGTATGGGTCTTGGTTTTACCGGAGCCCTCACTCTGATCGGTGGTATACGCGAGTTGCTAGGTAACGGCACACTCTTCGATCAAGCGATCCCACACCTGGGTGGTGATTATACTCTGCAACCTCTCTTAATCTTCATTTTGCCGCCTGGTGGCTTCATCGCCTATGGTCTGCTCTTGGCTATCGCTCAACGTGCCAGCAAAAAGCTCTATGCTGATCGTCCAGAGTCCGCTGTTTTAGATGAAGATATTCCACACTGCGTGATAGCTGGACAAGGAATCGGTAACTGTGGTGGTTGTGTAGGTAAAACTATGGCTGAGATCGCGAAGGCTCAACATATGACCGCCCAATCTACAACGAAGGTAGAGCCAGCTATGAAGTCTCCCGACCTACCTAAAACTCCTAAGTCAGAAGAAGGGGGAGTAAGATGAAAATTTTCTTTATGATTTTACTGAGCTCTATACTAGTCGATAACTTAGTATTATCTAAGTTCTTAGGTATTTGCTCATTCCTCGGATTGACTAAAAATCTCAAAAATTCAATGGGTATGAGTTATGCAGTCACCTTTGTTATGCTGGTGGCAACTGCAGTTACTTGGCCTATTTATCACTTCATACTAGCTCCTTTCAATATGGGATATCTGCAGAATGTGGTGTTTATTCTCGTCATCGCTTCTACGGTACAAGCGATTGAAGCCATTGTCCGCAAGACTATGCCGCCACTCTATAGAGCTATGGGTATTTTCTTACCCTTGATCACCACGAACTGCGCCATTCTCGGTGTGATGTTTATCAACATCGACAAAAGCTATAATTTCCTGGAGGCCTTAGCTAATGGCTTGGGTGCAGGTCTAGGTTATTTAGTTGCTATGTTCTTATTTGCAGGTGTCCGTGAAAAACTTGCCCAGACTAATCCGCCGAAGTTCTTACAGGGTATTCCGCTCGCCTTGATCTCTGCGGGCATCGTCTCTGTATCATTTTTCGGCTTTAAGGGCGTAATCGAGAATTTGTTCGGGTAAGGAGGTAGGAAATGTTAGCTCAAATCACTGCTTTTCTCCTCAATAGTTTCTCGTTTAAGGATGTTTTGCTCCCTTCAGGTATAGTGGCAGGTATCGCTGCAGTACTAGGTGTGGTGATAGTCATTATCTTCAAGGTCTTCGCTGTACCTGTGGATCAACGATTTGAGGAATTATTAGAAAAACTGCCTGGTGTCAACTGTGGTGGCTGCGGATATTCAGGATGTTCTGGTTATGCACAAGCGTTGGCAGATGGAGTCGATTGCGATTGCACCAAATGTGCTCCAGGCGGTAAATCTGTCGCTAAAGATCTCGCAGATTATCTGGGACAAGAAACACCGAACTACGTGCCTAAAGTGGCACGTCTGGCCTGTCAAGGTACTTGTAACCATACGCAGAAACGCTATGAATATCGAGGCTCACTTAGTTGTCAATCAGCTACGCAGCTCTTTGCTGGCCCTAATTCATGTGTGTATGGCTGCTTGGGTTTTGGTGATTGTACTCGTGTCTGTGATTTCAATGCGATGGAACTCAGAGACGGTATCGTCCACATCAATCCTGATAACTGCACAGCGTGTGGTCAGTGTGTCAAAGCCTGTCCGAAGAGCTTGATTTCACTGCTACCTAAGTATGAGAAGCTGGTGCGTGTTGCCTGTAGCAATCCAGACCCAGGTAATCGTGTGCGAAATGTCTGTGATATTGGTTGTATCGGTTGTCGCCGTTGCAACAAGGCCTGTGAATATGGTGCCATCACCATGCAAGATAATCTGGCTGTAATCGATCCTGAGAAATGTGTGCACTGTGGTGCTTGCGTCGGTGTTTGCCCGACATCAGCTATTGTCAGCGGATTACACTTCATAGAAAAAGTACAGGAAGCAGCAGTTTAGATATTAGCATTTCAATGTGATATCCCTAGAGTTTTAGGCAAGAAAAAAGCACCGTCACAGACGGTGCTTTTGATTTAAATAAATTACTTAACTAATTCCTCAGCCTTAGCTTTGAGCTCGTTGAGAGTATCGTCTTCGGGAGCTTCTAAGCAGGTGATGGGATCTGCGACGACATTAGCACTGTGATCACTTTCCATGCGATCTTTCCAGTCCTGAGCGAATTGTCCGCCGCCCCAGCCGAAAGAACCGAAGAGGAAGAGATCTTTACCGTTGAAGGAATCTGCATTGTCATCGATAAATGGCTGCATCTCGGTGTCGTCTATCTCTTCAGTACCACAAGCAGGTGAACCTAAAACCAATAGATCCTTGCTGAAAAATTCTGCTGCATCTGCTTCGCCGACAGGTGAAAAATAGAGATCAGCTCCAGCAGCTGTGAAACCTTCTTTGAGAGCTTCTGCCATGGCTTCGGTGTTGCCGCCGCCTGACCAATATACTAATCCTACAGATTTCATAGTAATCTCCTAACTTTTTTTATCTAGCATATCACAGTGTCTAGAACGGGTGGCAATGTGATACGTGGGTAGCAAATGTTCGTTCAGTGCAGTTTGTTACTATTTAGCTTTGCCTTGTTCAGCTACTTTTTTCATCTCAGCTTCAATAGCCTCACGGTCACCGAGATAGTATTTCTTGATGAATTTGAATTCATCGTCGAACTCATAGACCAAAGGTACACCAGTGGGTATATTGACAGAGATGATCTCCTCGTCACTCAGATCTTCAAAATACTTGACCAGAGCACGCAGAGAATTGCCGTGGGCGGCGATCAGAACACGCTTGCCTTCCATCATGTCAGGCTTAATGATCTGTTCGAAGTAGGGTACTACACGTGCGATGGTATCTTTGAGGCTCTCGTGGAGAGGAAGAAGATCGGTGTCGATACCACGATATTGTTCTTGATTACGAGGATTGCGTTCGTCGTCTTCTTCTAATTCTGGTGGCGGAGTACCGAAAGAACGACGCCAGACCAGAACTTGATCTTCGCCGTACTTAGCTGCGGTTTCAGCCTTGTTCAATCCTTGAAGAGCACCGTAGTGACGTTCATTGAGTTGCCAGCCCTTGTAGACGGGTAACCACTCGCGGTCTAACTCTTCTAATACCAAATTCAAAGTGTGGATGGCACGTTTCAGATAAGAAGTATAGCAGACATCAAAATCGTAACCGTCAGCGAGCAATTGTTTACCGCCGCGGCGAGCCTCTTCACGACCCTGTTCAGAAAGTTCTACATCAGTCCAGCCGGTGAAGAGATTTTCTTTATTCCATTCGCTCTGTCCATGGCGAATCAAAACTAGTTTTTTCATGATTCCTCCTAATGTGTAACTTCACAAAATGAATAATAAACCAAACATGCTGATTTATAAAGAAAAAAGGGAAAGTAAGTCTGAAATCTTAGCACTGACAATATTTTTGGCAAAAGAAAAAGGAGTTGTATGAACAACTCCTTGGTGACCCGTAGGGGAATCGAACCCCTGATTCCACCGTGAAAGGGTGATGTCTTAACCTCTTGACCAACGGGCCATGATGGTGGCGGCGATAAGATTCGAACTTATGACCTTCCGGGTATGAACCGGACGCTATGACCAACTAAGCTACGCCGCCAAGTGCCTAGCAATGATAGCATTTGAAAAGTTGGACTGTCAACCTGTTTCTTAAGCTCTTTTAACGGCGCCAGAACGGAGGCATCGAGTACATACATTCATTGTTTTAGGAACACCGTCAACAATAACGTGCACACGCTTTACATTAGCTTTTTGACGAGTCTTTGCACGACGAGAGATCTGTGAACGAGTGATTCTGATCTTGCGTCCAAAAAACATATCTTTGCTGCAGATGTCACATTTTGCCATCTCTTACACCTCCTAATAAATTTATGAGCAACGTGCCAATATTAGCACAGATAGTCACTAACGGGCAATTACCTATTTTACATCTTTATCGAATAGAGTCAACCCAGTTTTATAAATGCTATTCCTTTACTACTTGATCGGTGATTTCGCTATAGCCTTTGTCTTTGAGGAATTGTTGCAATTTGGCGTAGTCGCTGCCCAGACTGTAGTCGTCGTTGCTGCGATTGCGGACGAAATCAGGTAGATTCTGCAACTGATCTTGAGGGATTTCTGGCAGACTGAAGAATACTTGATCGTCGATAAAGAAATTACTGTCAGTGTCGGTTTTGTATGTGATACCAGTGATATTGCTGTACTGATCACTATAAGTATGAGCTTGACTCGCGAGTTCATCGATCAGAGTTTTATCTTCTATATTCTGTAGATTGGTGCGAGTATAACTGCCGATGTAGGGTGCAGAACCATCTTTTTCATAGATAGTTATGAAGGTGATGACTGGCACAGAGAGCGTATTGCCTTTGATCTCGTGCATGAGAAAGAAAACATGTGTTTGATATTCGTCGAGATTCAGGAACTGAGGTTTGTTCTGCAGGGCTTTTTGGCTTATCTCTCCGTACAGTTTGCGATCATAAGTTGCAGAGCTCGGGCTATTTGCTTCGGTTTCTGTTTGTTTGATCGATGCAGAAGTTTGACTAGTTGTACCGTCAGTAGAGTAGTTAGATTGAGCAGCATCAGTGGTTTGTTGAGTTCCCTCGGCTTGTTCTGTGGTATTGCTGTTAGGGTTGGCAATAAGAGTGCTGTCAGTTTTCTCTTTATCGCCACAACCTACTAGACAAAGAACTAAAATTATCGCTGTTAAGAATATATATATTAATTTGCTGAGTATTGTTTTTTGCATCTTCGCTCCTAGTGCAGTCTTTTATCTAATATATTATAGTTTAAACAGAGAAAAATAGTTCATTGTCTAATGAGGAGATTATGTGTAATAAACATCCATTCTATGTGACCACACCTATCTATTATCCCAGCAATCGCCTGACTGTAGGGAATACATACACCACCGTCATAGCTGATGCTCTAGCACGTTATCATCGTATGCGTAAGTGTCCAACCATGTTTTTGACGGGCACAGATGAGCATGGGAAGAAAATGCAGAAAACTGCAGAACAAAAGGGTGTTTCACCGCAGACCTATGTAGATCAAATGGCTCATGAGATCAAGGAGCTGTGGAGCCTTATGAATATCTCCTATGATCGATTCATCCGGACGACAGATGAACAGCACCGTAGAGCAGTGCAATATATTTTCCAGAAACTCTACGACCAAGGTGATATCTACAAAGGTCAATATGAGGGCTATTACTGTGTACCCTGTGAGGCTTTTTGGACTGAGACGCAACTCGTAGATGGCAAATGTCCTGACTGTGGTAGAGATGTGGAGCTGACTAAGGAAGAGAGCTACTTCTTCAAGTTGTCAAAGTATGCTGATCGATTGATTAAGTACTATGAAGATCATCCGGAATTTATCCAGCCCACCTCTAGAACACGTGAGATGCTCAACAATTTTCTCTTACCTGGCTTAGAGGATCTAGCTGTTTCACGCACTACTTTTGATTGGGGTGTACCCGTACCTTTTGATGAAAAGCATGTCATCTATGTTTGGATCGATGCTTTGAGTAACTATATCACTGCTCTGGGTTATCCAGATAACACTGAGGACTTTCAGACCTTCTGGCCTGCTAATCTACACTTAGTTGGTAAGGATATCATTCGTTTTCACACCATTATTTGGCCCATCCTTTTGATGGCGTTGGCTTTGCCGCTACCGAAGCAAGTATTTGGTCATGGTTGGTTGCTCTTAGATGGAGGCAAATTATCTAAATCTAAAGAAGGCAAATGCGAGATAGTCGATCCAGTAGTGCTCTGCAAACAATACAGTACTGACGCTCTACGCTATTTTTTACTGAGAGAAGTGGCCTTCGGTTGTGATGGTAATTTTTCTAACGAAGCTCTGATCAAGCGCATCAACAGCGATCTGGCCAACGATCTCGGTAACTTGCTCAGTCGTACAGTTTCGATGATCTTAAAATATTTCCCAGAGGGATTACCTGCAGAACGTGAAGACGGAGAGTTCGATGCAGATCTCTTAGTCTGTGCAGCTGATACCTACAAAACTGTCACGGCAGATCTTGAAGCTCTAGAGAGTTCACAAGCACTGCATCATCTCTGGCAATTCATCCGTCGCATGAATAAATATATCGATGAAACTATGCCTTGGGTTCTCGCTAAAGATGAAGCTCAACATCCCCGTTTAGCCGCTGTACTCTACAATTTGGCTGATGGGCTCTATCGTGTCGCGACCATGCTATATCCTTTTATGCCTGATACGGCAGCACGTATGGATGAGGCTCTGGGTATTGATCGTCAACCGCAGCGTGATTCCAGCAATTTGTCTTGGGATGATGCCGCAGAAGCAGGTCAGTGGTCTCATACCAATCACTGCCAAAAGACAGCACCGCTTTTCCCGAGATTAGAGGTCGAAGAGAGTTTGTCAGAATTACATGCCTTGGCGGCTGAACTTCTAGGTCCTAGTGAAGACAATAGGAAAGCACAAACAGAAGTTGAATCAGTCAAAGAATCTGTCACAGAGCAATCGGCAGACAATAAGGAAGCGGCACAAGCTGAGATAAAAGCACTGCCTGAGATCAGTTTTGATGATTTGACGAAGGTCGAGCTCGCGGTCGTCAAAGTCTTAGCTTGTGAGAAAGTGAAAAATACGGATCGTCTCTTACATTTCACCTTGGACATGGGCGATCACCAACGCAGTGTTATTTCAGGCATTGCAGAATATTATAGCCCTGAAGAATTGGTGGGTGAGCACTTGGTGCTAGTCGCCAATCTCTCGCCTCGCAAAATGCGTGGCATTCTCTCACAGGGTATGTTGCTCTCAGCCGAGAAACCAGATGGAAGTTTAGAAGTGATCAAAGTCTCTAAAACTATACCGGCTGGCTCGCGGTTATGCTGAGCTTGTTGTTATGTTCAAAATTCTACTGATAGAAGATGATCGAGATATCAATTTTATTTTGAGAGAGATTCTCAGTCACGAAGGATATGAAGTTCTTTCGGCAAAAGATGGCGTGCAAGGTCTGGAGCTCTATCGTGAAGAGCGAGAATCTATTTCGTTAGTTTTATTGGATCTTATGTTGCCAGGTTTGATGGGTGAAGACATTATCCGCATTATCCGTGAAGAGTCTACCGTACCCATCATCGCGATCACAGGTAAAGCTAGCTTGGAAGATAAGATAGAGGTCTTATCACTGGGTTGTGATGACTATATGGTAAAACCTTTTGCTTGCGAAGAAGTTCTGGCGCGCGTCAAAGCTCAGATCAGACGCCATTATCACTATGACCAAAAAACACCTCAGCCGGAGGTCACAGAATATAGTTTCGGTGAATTGTTATTGAGCACCAATGAACACCGAGTTACCTTCCGAGGAGAGATCGTCCATTTAACCCAAACACAGTTTGCCTTATTGAAGACCATCCTCGCTCAACCAACACAAGTGTTCAGTCGCGATCAGCTGTATCGAGCTATCTGGGGCGAAGAAGCTTTGCTCGACGACAACTCCATCAATGTCCATATGAGTAATCTGCGACGCAAATTACAGGAGGTTGCCGGTCGTGATCTGATCGAGACAGTTTGGGGCATAGGTTATCGCTTGAAGAGATAGAGGTTTTATGTGGATTGATACACATTGTCATATTCAGACAGAAGATTTTGCTGAAGATCGCTCTGAAGTTTTAGAGCGAGCACGAGCAGCAGGAGTAACTCCCATCATCTTATCGGTAGAGAATCTCAAGGACAGCCGAGAGTCTCTAGAATTTGCTAGATCTACACCGGATGTCTATTGTCTGGCAGGTGTACATCCACAACAAGCTGATCTATGGCGAGATGATTCTGCTAAGTCTTTGATTGAATTAATTGAGGATGAGCGAAAAAGCAGTAGTTCTGAGCACAGACCCTGTAAAATTGTTGGCATCGGTGAGATAGGTCTCGATTATTATTACGAAAATTCACCGCGTGCTCGTCAAAAAGAGGTATACCGCGAACAATTACAGATAGCCTATGAATTGGATCTGCCCTTCGTTATACATGAACGTGATGCCTTTGCTGATTCTTATCAAATACTATTAGAGGCTAAGCAGGGAGGTTATCTGCGAGAAATACCAGGTGTCGCTCATTGCTTTTCGGGCTCGGTAGAGAGTGCTCGTCTGCTCTTAAAACTTGGTTTTTATTTAGGATTTGACGGACCTCTGACATTCAAAAACGCTCGCCAAGCACCTCAGATTGTCAGCGAGATGCCTTTAGAGCGTCTGCTCTTAGAAACTGACAGCCCGTACTTAGCGCCTGTACCTAAGCGCGGTAAACGCAATGAGCCTGCTAATCTCGTTTATATAGGTGAAAAAGTAGCTGAATTGAGAGGTCTCAGCGCAGAGGAAGTGGCGAAGATCACCACTTCCAATGCTAAGCATCTATTTAATCTATAATTACTCAAAATCTTTGATAGCACTCTCGATCTTGTCACGCAAGAATTTGTTGGCAAAGGCGAGATCTTCTACCCATTGTTCTGAGCCGATATACCAGAATTCGCCGACAAAAGTACGCACGCCTTGACGCCAGACTTCTTGAATAGATGGCAGATAATCAGTGTGTCCTGTGCCGAAGGGGATTTCTCGATAGTGGCCAGGAATAGTTTCTTTGAGGTGGGTAGCTACCAGGTGACCGTGTCCGGTCGCGAGATCATCGACAACTTTATGCTGGTAGATCAGAGCAGCGTTTTGTAGATTGCCGATATCTGGATAGACGCCGAGATAAGGGTTATCGATCAGCTCTACATAGTGCATAGCTTTAGCGACGGTATCCATAAAGGGCGTCTCCATAGTTTCAAATCCAAGAGTCACACCATGTTTGGCTGCCATCTCAACAGCTCGAGCCAGATTTTCTCTGAAAAAGCGTTCGGTTTCTGCTGTGCCCTCATCGTAGTAGGTATCGTAGCCAGCCAATTGAATGATGCGTACGCCTAGTTCGCAGCTGAGATGTATCGCCTTCTCCATGATTTCCAGTGAGCGTTGGCGTTTGAGCGGATCAGGATCGCCCAGAGGAAATTTGCGGTGACCTGATAGACACATGGATTTTAGGCGAGTGTTGGTCTCGACCATGGCGGTCTGAATTTCTGCTATTTGAGCGGCAGTGTAATCGAGTCGAGCCAACTTGTCGTCGCTCTCATCTACACTTATCTCTAAATAATCAAAACCAGCCTGGCGTGCGTGTTTGAATTTGTCCTGCCAAGAGAGGGTAGAAGGCATGGACTTCTCGTATAGTCCTAATTCATATAATTTTTCTGTCTGCATATTTCCTCCTAATTATAGGTGTTTCATCTTTTATCAAAGTTATTTCTTAAAGCTTTTTCAGTAGATATCATAATTACCACAAAACTCATCATTTGAATTGTTGTGATAATCAGTCCTATCCATCCAATCTTAGTCATTGACTTATCAATCACTGTAGGCATAACTGTCAATGACAATAGCAACGAAGGGAAGAACATATATATAGACACTCTCGCACAATATTTTTGTGCAAAAGCCCATGTATCTCGATTTTTCATAGACCGTTTTGTTCTATACCCATGTGCCTTATTAATTTTTTTTAGCTTTGGGCATGAATACCAAGTTAATAACAGTGCTGTAGGTATTAATAATGTGATTATGAACATAAAGATCCAAAATCCCATATTCTATATCCCCTTCACAACTCAAATATACTTTATCTATTCTCCAAAAGACCTAGTAAAAGGATGGATGATCTAATAAATATTTTACCATTCAATAGATGCAGGCAGCTTATCTGGTATGTCAGAGACTGCGTCGTCTTCTGTTTCTGTGTATGTGCTTGATAGGGTGCCTGAAGTATGACCGGCAGCATCTACAGTCACCACTTCGATGCCCATGCGGCGGAATCGATTGAGTGCGACTTTAGGTGCTTGTTCGTCGGTTATTAAGACATCGATGCAGTGCGGTTCGCTGTAACGATAGTGGCTGATATGACCGATCTTGGTGTGGTCAGCTAGGACTATGACCTTGGCAGCTTGTCGCATCATCTGCAAATTGATAGAACCTTCTTGAATGACTGAGGTGCTGATGCCGCCCTCAGGAGAGATCCCTGAACAACCTATAAAGGCGATGTTGGCAGTCACCTGCTTGAGGTTCTGAATGGCAAAATCGCCAGTCAAAGTGCATTTGGGTGAACGCAATTCTCCGCCTGTCAAGATTAGGTCTATATGTCGTTCGGTATCGATATTCAATGCTTGGGCATTGTTGGTGATGACAGTGACATGTTCGGCGGTGATAAATTTGAGTAGAGCTAGGGCAGTAGAGCTTGTATTCAACATGATAGTGGCATTGTCATCTACAAGTTTTGCTGCATAGCGAGCAATACTCTGTTTGCATTGAACTTGATTAGAACTGAAAGAGTTAGCATAGGGATTGTTGATTGTCACGTAGCCGTAGTGGTGTTTGGCCAATTGCATAGATTCGAGATGCTGTATGTCACGGCGTATGGTCAGAGGCGATACCTGTAGAGCTTTGCTCAAAGCAGTTATGGAGAATTGTCCGTTTTGCTCCAGTAGTTTCATGATTTCCTGACGGCGTTTGTTGACGAATTCTCTGCTTCTTTTCATCTTGACCTCATCAATTATGAGAACGTTTTGAACAATATATACGAACTCATTGATATTTTTAGCTTAGCATTTAGTACAAATAAATAGAAGAAAAATTACTTTTGTCGGTGAATAAAACCAAATTGTAATAGTTTAGGCATAGCTAACAAGATAAATATATGAATTATTTGAATGAAATAAATATGATTATTGTAAATAGTTGAAAAATATTACCTGTGATTCGGCGTACAGACTGCTAATTTTTCGATATTATCACAGTATGAGTTGAATTTAACGTTAGAATAACAATTTTTATGAGCGTTATGAACGTTGGAGGAAAAATGTTACTTAGAGAGATTTATGAGAAGAAACACTATGCCATCGTCGATGAAGATTTGACTTGGCAAGAAGCGATCAAGAAATGCTGTGAACCCTTAGAAGCTGCAGGTATCGTCAAAGATACCTATGCTGGTGAGATCATCGCTTGTATCGAAAAACATGGTCCGTACGTAGTGATTCTGCCCGGTATCGCCCTGCCTCATTCCACTGAGAATGCAGAGGGTGCCATCGGTACAGCTATCGGTTTTATGTACAGCAAACGTCCTGTCGCTTTTGAACCTGGCAATCCCGACAAGGACGCACAGATTTTCTTCACTTTGAGCTCTACTAATCCAGATGAGCATCTAGAAAATATGCAGAGATTGTATACCGTGTTGACAAATGAGGAGGCTCTAGC
>JAEWFX010000045.1 GCA_023388605.1 Bacillota bacterium | reverse complement strand
TCGTATGCCTTCTTCAAAGGCTCGTCAGCATAGATGTACTTGGTCGTTTGTTTAGTCGGATCACCTAAGGCAACTTCTGCCTTCAGCGGTCTACGATCTAAGACATTTAATTTAATCTTCGACTCAGACTGGTGCTGATTACGACCGTAGACAAAGTTGATGTCGTAGAGTCCAGGTTGGGTAGGCGTTCCTTTGAGTGTAGCCTTGACCGAACGAGGTAGTGTCCACTCATAGAAGCGAACTAACTGATATGAGAATTGAGTCGTTGATTCTAAACCTGCAGGAATATTACCGTTAAAGAATCCTCGATCCAAACCGTGTGTCTGTTCATTGGTTGCAATTAAGCTGCTCTCTTCTCCTGCAAACATGATGTAAGGACCTGCAGGAGCAGGTTTTTGCGGCTTGGGTGCAGTTGAGTTAGGTGTTCTTTTCAAAACGATGTACTGTGAATAGACTGTGGGACCATTAGGTGAAGTCTCTCCAGTCATCTCTGTATCTTCTGCATAGAACCAACGTTTATTATCATCTTTCATGACGACTTCGTAATCAGTTCCCTCTACGTCATAGAGATAGTTGTTCAGGTGATATGGGCTATCTGTTTCAACTAGCACATAAGGGTTTTCTATTTTGGTCTTATTTTTATCACCCTTCATGTAGATGTACCAGGGAATCTGTTTGGCTTCTTCGTCACTCAAGTAATAGCTGACGGTTGTCTGCTTGCCGTTCACTTCTTCCAGTTCGAGCAACACAACTGTATAGCTTACTTTTACAGTCTTAGTAGGATCAAAGGTCTCCTTTTTCATCGGTACACGAACTTCTACTCGTTTACCACTATTAACCTGATCCTGGGTAATCTCAAAATCGAAACGTTCTACAGTATTAAATCGTCTGGAGCGGAATTTTTCTAAATAATATTTTCCTGCTGTGAGAGTAAAGGGGACGTGAGGTCTGATGCTGATAATGGAATCATCGTCCGCAGAACGCAAGGTGTAGAAAGTAACATGCAGAGATTCTTGTGCAGGATCTTTGTCTGCAACTGACTCGTCAGTCTCTCCTTCTTTTACCTCAAAGCCATATACCATGACATCGACGTACTTACGCTTGGGTACGCCAGTATCAGTGGGCTCTTCTTCTGCTGGAGCAGTTCCTTCGTCAGGAGTATATGCCCAGAGTCCAACAAAAGTGTTAGGTCCATCTTGTGTAACAGTCAATTCAGCTTGGACAAACTTTTTGAAGGTCCAAGTTCCACCCTCAACCTTTACTGTTTTAGGATCAGGTTCTGTTCCCTGGATGGTATCCCCTACCTTAACTGAACTAGGAGCAGGAACGCTGTTAGCAATATCTTCGGGCAGAGGAGTATCCTTGCTCATCGACATGTACTTGTAGTCGACTTGACCAGCACGGAATTCAACAAATTCCCATACCAAGGTGATGGTATTTTTCTCTTCTGGACCCTTTTGTATATAGATGATGTCATCAGGCTCACTGCGTACCATACGCCAAGTACCTTTTGAGGTTTTGATGATACCGTGAGTGGTCTTGATAGGTGAGAAAGGAGCACCGATCGGCAAGGCTTCGGGTCTATCGATTTGAGCCATTAACTCAGGGTCACCTGAAGCCGGATGATTTTCTTCGTCTGTACTTTTGAACTTGATAAAGGCAAGCTCTTGATCTTCTTTGAGATTGTAGTACTTAGCCCACTTCTTATATTCTTCAGAACGCTCAATCTCTTCACTTGCAGGAGCTTCTTCGCCGGCAGGGTTCTCGTCGTTGGTTACGGTATTCTCCTCTGCGGCATTGCCAGTCCCTTCATCGGCAGTCTCTGTATCACCTGTTGCTGGAGCAGCTTCCTCGCCAGCACTTCCACCCTCAGCAGGTTGAGCTGTACCTGCTCCAGGAGCAGCGGTTTCAGGATTTTCAACATTAGCGGGAGTTGCATCTTCATTAGCATCTGCTACTATCTCATCGCTCTCTGAAGCTGGTGTTTCAGCATAGAGAGTCTGCATCGGCAAAACAAATAACGACAATGCCAAGCAGCATATGATGAGTAGTGATAATATTCTCTTTTTCATCGCCTTTCCTCTCTAGTTAAAAATTTGTTTATATTTGAGCTTATCGATTATAGTCTATTTAAAGAAAAAAAAAAAAATAAATGACTATTTTTTGTGAAACATATCTAAAACGGTTACATAATATACTAAAATCCCGACCAGCAAGGGTCGGGATTGCATGACTTTACTTCTAGATAAATAACTGAGTATCCATAAAAAGTATCTATAAAAAATTGACTTTGACCACAACTTCACTGAGGTGCACTGATATGATTCAGATACAGCTTGCCATCTGATTCGAGCTATCAGTGGCCGCGTCTGACATCGATTACGCCGTTGATGGCTTTAAGTCGACCGATCAAATGATCTAATTGCTTTTGATCCTTAACTTCGACGACCATCAATAAACTAGCACTCATATCTTTGGCACTGCTGATGCGACCAGAGATAATAGGCACACGTTCTTCGGAAATGGCACTGGAAATATCTGCCAATAAATGATTGCGGTCACGTGAAACGATCTGCAACTCAACTTTGAATTTACCTTCTTTGATCTGATTATCCCACTCTACTTCGATCAGACGCGAGGTTCGTTCAGCGTGCAAAGACGGATCTTCTTCCCCGAGCAGCAAATGGCGGATATTGGGGCAGTCAGCTCGGTGGACTGCAACACCCTTGCCGCGTGTTACATAACCGATGATGGGATCGCCAGGCACCGGGCTGCAACAGCGTGACATCTTCACTAAGACATTGTCTATGCCTTTGACCAAAACTCCATCACCACGACTATGCTTTTTATGTTCTTCCGAAGCTTCATGGAAAAGTTTTGGTTGTTCGCTAGTAGCGAGTTCTTCATCGGTCAAAAGAGTTTTCGGACAAGACACTACCTGACCGTGTGAAGTTACACGCAAACCGTACTTGAGGCGTTCGTTGGGCGTCAAAGTTTTTATATAGGCATCACGCAGGCGTGTCGCAATTTTGCCAGTCGATACACCGCCATAACCGATCCCTGCGAAAAGATCTTCAAGTTTGCGAAAACTATAACGTTCAAGGATAGGTTCATATAGTTCTCGTTGGAACAATTGATTGACCGAAAAGCCCATCTTTTTGATCTCTCGCTCCAAAATCTCTTTGCCGCGGATAATATTCTCACCGCGCATCTGCTTTTTGAACCAACCAGAAATCTTGCTTTTGGTAGAATTGCTGGCGACGATATCTAACCAATCACGTGAAGGACCTTTGACTTTGTCCGAGGTCAAAATCTCAACGATATCACCGTTTTGTAATTTATAATTCATCGGCACCATACGTCCATTGACCTTGGCACCATACATTTTTTCTCCGATAGCTGAGTGGATCTGATAGGCAAAATCGATGGGCACTGCTCCTGAAGGCAGTGATTTAACTTCACCTTTGGGAGTGAAGACAAATACTTCATCTAGGATCAAACCGTGCTTGAGTGAATCCATGAACTCACCTGCATCGTTCATATCCTTTTGCCATTCTAGCATCTGTCGCAACCACGCCAGCTTACTCTCTAAACCGTCATTTTGTTTGCCACTGTCTTTACCCTCTTTGTACTTCCAGTGGGCGGCGATACCGTATTCTGCAGTACGGTGCATATCATAGGTTCGTATCTGCACCTCAAAAGGCGTGCCCTTAGGACCGATCACCGTCGAGTGGAGCGATTGGTACATATTGGGTTTGGGCATGGCGATGTAGTCTTTGAAGCGACCTGGAATAGGCTTGTACAATTCATGTACCAGACCGAGGACGGCATAACAATCACCCACTGTGGGGACAATTACTCGAGTGGCGAAAAGATCGTAGATTTCGTCCAGAGTCTTATCTTGTTTTTTCATCTTGCGATAGATGGAATAAAAATGCTTCGGTCGTCCTTCAATCTCCGCTTGGATGTTCATCTCAGCTACCTTTTCTGTGAGCTGCTTGACAATATCATCTAGGTAACTCTCACGTTCTGTACGTTTCTGTGATATTGCACCAACCAAGTCATAATAGGCTTCACTATCTATGTAGCGTAGACAAAGATCTTCTAGTTCCCACTTAATTTTGTAAATACCTAAGCGATGAGCAAGTGGAGCATATATGTCTAGAGTTTCTCGTGATTTTTCGACTTGTTTCTCTGGATTTTTATGACGCATCGTACGCATATTGTGTAGTCGGTCAGCTAATTTGATCAGCACTACACGTATATCTTTGGCCATGGCCAAAAACATCTTGCGAAAATTCTCTGCTTCTACTTCTTCTTTAGACGAATAAAGTATTTTGCTCAGCTTGGTGACACCATTGACTAACAGAGCCACATCAGCACCGTACAGACGCTCGACTTCTTCTACTGATACGGGAGTATCTTCAACTACATCATGCAGCAA
>JAEWFX010000031.1 GCA_023388605.1 Bacillota bacterium | reverse complement strand
ATACCAAACAGGATGAGTTCTATGATTATTATGAAAAAGTATTAGACTTAGCAGCCTGGGGATTGGCACGTCGTATGGACTTTTTAGGCAAAGATACCAAAGTTGTCTTAGGTCTATCCGGAGGTTTAGACAGCACCTGTTCACTTTTGATAGCCAAGAGGGCTCTAGAGATGCTCAAGAGGCCATACACTGATTTACATGCAGTCAGTATGCCAGGACTAGGCACATCTGATCTGACCAAGTCCAACTCCTTCCTACTAGCTGATGCTGTAGGATGTAGCTTCCGTGAAATACCGATTAAAGAAGCAGTTCTAAAACATCTCGAAGCCATCGGTCATGATATAGATAAGCGTGATGTCACATACGAAAATGCCCAAGCGAGGGAGAGAACTCAGATTTTGATGGATCTCGCTAATAGTATTGGTGGCTTTGTATTAGGCACTGGCGATCTCTCAGAGATATCTATTGGTTTTGCTACATATAACGGCGATCATATGTCCATGTACAACGTAAACGCTTCTATCCCCAAATCATTGATGCGTCTACTTGTTATGCACGAAGCACAGAGACAACCCCAACTAGCTCAAATTTTAAAGGCTATTGTCGAAACACCTGTTAGCCCTGAACTACTACCCCCTTCAGCAGAAGGAGAGATCCAACAGAAGACAGAAAATATCGTAGGATCTTACGAACTGATCGATTTTGTGATCTATAACATCCAGAAATATCGTATGTTCTCTGGAGATATTTTGTACCGTGCATATCAGACCTTCAACGATGATTATTCTCTAGAAGAGATACATAAATCATTGATGGAATTTTACCGTCGCTTCTTCAATTCACAGTACAAACGTAATTGTGCAGCAGATGGCGCGGCGGTGTTGTCAGTTCACTTGGCACCTAGTGAAGAAGGTTTGCAAATGCCCAGCGATATATATAAAGATATGTTTATGAAAAAACTTGAGGATCTAAAAGATTTTTTCTAGTTTAAAAACATATGAGTAGTTCATTGTTTTCAGTGAAGTTGGTCGATAGATGCCGCCCGACAGATGAAGTCGGGCGGTGTTTTTTATTCTGCTTTGGTTTCGCAATAAATACAGCGATAGATACCTTTTTCGCGATCAGTCAACTTGAAAATGTGAGGGAGTTCCTGTTCGATTGAAGTTATACAACGTGGATTTTTGCACTGTATGATGTCAGTGATCTTCACAGGCAATTCAGGATGAACTTTTTCTACTCTCTCTCCGTTACGGATAATATTGACGGTTATTTGAGGTGCGATGTAACCGAGTATATCGTAATTGAGGTCGAGTATATCGCCTATCTTTAAGATGTCTTTTTGACCATACTTGCTGGAAGTAGCATTTTCGATCAAGGCGATTTGGCAGTCTAATTCGCTGAGCTTGAGATAATTATATAGTTTCATGCCGCTGCCAGCTGGGATGTGGTCGATAACGATACCATTTTTAATTTCAGCAATAATCATAATTCAATCTCCAAAAGTTTTAAGATGAGTGCCATGCGGATAAATTTGCCGTAGCGTACTTGACGGAAGTAGGCAGCACGAGGATCGGCGTCGACATTATTCGAGATCTCATTGACTCGGGGTAAGGGATGCAAGATCGTCAAGTCAGGCTTAGCTACTTTCAATTTGTTGGCTGTCAGTATATATGTGTCTTTCAGGCGAATATAGTCTTGTTCGTTGAAGAAACGTTCGCGTTGTACGCGTGTCATATAGAGAATGTCTAATTCAGGCAGATGATCTTGTAGAGATTCTACTTCGGTATAGCTGACATTGTTATGTTCTAGGTATTCGGAGCGCACATGTTCTGGAACTTTCAATTCTTCAGGTGAGATGAGTACGAATTTGATATTACTGTAGCGGCACATGGCAGCGATCAAGGAGTGTACTGTGCGTCCAAACTTCAAATCTCCACAGCACCCTACTACTAAATTATCTAGACGTCCCTTTTCGCTCTTGATGGTCAAGAGGTCTGTCAAGGTCTGTGTAGGATGATTATGTCCTCCATCGCCAGCGTTGATTACAGGGATATCGATGAATTGTGATGCTACTAGAGGTGCACCTTCTTTGGGGTGACGCATGGCGATGATGTCTGCAAAACATTCAACAGTACGAGCTGTATCTGCGACACTTTCGCCTTTAGCTGCTGAACTGGAATTAGCTGAAGAAAAGCCGAGAACCTTGCCGCCCAGAGAGAGCATGGCTGATTCAAAACTCAAACGAGTGCGTGTGGATGGTTCGTAGAACAGGGTTGCGAGAATTTTGTCTGCACAAGCAGAACTGTATTTTTGGGGATTTTCAATGATGTCTTCTGCGACAGATATCAATTCGTTGATCTCTGTTGTCTGCAGATCGAGTATGTCGATTAAGCTTTTCATCAGCCCTCCTTATTTGATCCAGCTTTCGTCGGCTGGATTATCGCGAAATTGTTTGAGTTTTTCTATATCGCTGTGTTCGATATAGCCCTGGTCAGCAGCGACTTGGATAATGGTGTCGAAATTTGTCAGACTGTAGTTTTCGACTGCGGCAGCGTTCAGGCGTTCATGGCTTTTTTTCATGTCGTAGGTAAAAATAGAGACGATGCCCAAAACTTTTGCTCCTGCTTCTCTCAGAGCATTGACTGTATCGATCACGCTACCACCTGTGGAGATCAAATCTTCTACTACCACAACTTTGCAACCAGGTTCTAGGTGACCTTCGATGAGGTTTTGGCGGCCGTGATCTTTGTTGTTGCTGCGTACATAACCCATGGGTAGACCCATCAAATGTGCTGTTATGGCAGCGTGGGCAATGCCTGCAGTCGCTGTACCCATCAGCATCTCAGCTTCAGGGAATCTTTCTGAGATCAAACTCTTCAAGCCCTCTTCGATGTGCTCACGCACTTTTGGTGCTGAAAGAGTGAGGCGGTTGTCACAATAGATGGGACTTTTAATTCCACTCGCCCAGGTAAATGGTTGGTGAGGGCGCAGAAAAACCGCTGAGATCTCCAATAAGTCTCCGGCGATCTGATGTGATAGTTGCATGATTACCTCCTGTTTGTTTGTTCTTCGTTATTTCCTATATTTCTGTGTTCAAAAAATCACGGCAGGCTCGACGATAGGCGTCGACGGGATCGACAGCCCCTGTGATGGAGCGTCCGACGACTATGTAGTCGCTGCCTAATTCGCGTGCTTTAGCTGGAGTTGCTACGCGTGCTTGGTCACCTTTGGCATCGTCAGCAAATCGTACACCGGGAGTGATTGTGAGGAAGTTCTTACTGACTTTCTGGTGGACGATGGGAGATTCCCAGGGGGAGCAGACTATGCCATCTAGACCAGCTTCTTTAGTATTCTTGGCATAATGCAATACTACGTCTTCTAATTCTTTTTCGATCAAAAGATCTGTTTGCATCTGTTCCTGATTGGTAGAAGTTAACTGAGTGATAGAGATCAATAGAGGTCTAGTACCATCTGCTCTAGTTAAACCTCTCAATCCTGCTGCCATCATCTTTTTTGTGCCAGCTGCATGAAGGTTGGTCATATCGACATCTAGTTTTGAGAGTACAGACATGGCGTGTTCGACAGTATTGGGGATGTCATGCAATTTCAGATCTAAAAAGATTTTGTGTCCGCGTTCTTTGAGCTGCTTGATGATGCTAGGACCTTCAGCATAGAAGAGTTCCATGCCAACCTTTACGTATGGCTTTATTTCACCGAAGCGATCCAAAAAGCTAAAACATTCACTGGCTGTGGGGAAATCTAGGGCGATGATCACATCTTTAGGCATATGTTCCTTCTTTCTTTTGACTTATTTTTATTTGTTTACTCAATTGCAGCCCCGATGATATCGGTTAACTTATCTATGTTGAGTTCGTGCATTACCTCCGGCAGATCAGCAATGATTTTGGGACAAGCTAGAGGATCGACAAGATTGGCAGAGCCTATCTGGACTGCACATGCACCTGCCATCATCATCTCGATTACATCGTAGGCAGAAGATATACCACCTACTCCGACTACGGGCATACGTAGAGCCTTGTATACGTCGTACACCATTCTCAAAGCCACCGGGAAAACTCCTGGGCCAGAAACACCTCCCGTACGATTGGCTATGATCGGACGACGACGCTTTAAGTCTAGACGCATGCCGAGCAAGGTATTGATCAGACAGATAGCATCTGCTCCCGCCTCGGCGCAAGACGCAGCGATCGCGACGATGTCAGTTACATTGGGTGACAATTTGACGATTAGAGGTTTACGACAAGCGACCTTAATCTCTCGCACAATCGAAGCAGCGCTTTCGCAAGAAGTGCCAAAGCTCATACCGCCTGCGTGCACATTGGGACAACTAATGTTTATTTCTAGCCAGCCAATACTGGGCTCTCGATCAAACTTCTGTGCTGTAGAGACGTAGTCTTCGATGCTGAATCCGCTGATATTAGCGATGGCCGGTTTATAAAAATATTCTTGTAATTTAGGGATTTCGTTGGCGATAACCTCATCTACACCAGGATTTTGCAATCCCACTGCATTGAGTAGACCATAGTTATACTCTGCTATACGAGGCGTAGGATTACCGAAGCGAGGACTGATAGTTGTACCTTTCAGCGACATACTGCCAAGTATATTGAGATCAAAATATTTGGCGAATTCATAACCAAAACCGAAGGTGCCGCTAGCAGGTATGACAGGATTAGAGAGCTCAATTCCACACAACGAGGTTTTTAGACAATGCTTCGATAATTCTTTTAGTCGAGTGGGGGTTTTGGCTCTGACATTAGAACTTTGCTCGGTAGACAAAGTTTTTATTGAAAGATCGTTATGTGTTGACCCAGATGAGGATTGAGCAGATGTTGTAGCTGTATTCTGATCAGATATCACATCTTGCCAGTCTAACTCTGCTAAATTGAACACAGGTCCATCTGTACAGATTTTTTTCGGACCGCTGTGAGTCTGTATGGTGCAGCCTACACAAGCACCGAATCCACAACCCATCCTCTCTTCCAAACTCATCTGACCATCTATGTTTCGCTTTTGTGCAAAAGCATAGAGAGCCCGCAGCATTGGTAGAGGGCCACAGGCATACAGATATTTGTCGTTGAGATCTTCAGTTGAGCCAAAAGCTTCTTCTAATAATGTGATAACTGTTCCCTGTGTGCCTGCACGTCCATCGACGGTACTGACAGCGACATCTATACCTAGTTCTCTGAATTCATCGACTAGAAAAACTTCACGCACTTGGTTGAATCCGAGGAAAACACGGGGTTTGAAGCCATTTGCCAGCAGTTTTTTGGCTAGAGCATATAGAGGCGGAATACCGACACCGCCGCCGATCAATATAGGCGTGCAGTCAGTGCTAGGTAAGTTGAAGCCATTACCTAAACCGGTGATTAGATTGAGTGTCTCACCCGTGACCATATCAGAGTTTCGGCGGAAGAAGACATCTTCCCCACCTTTGATCCCGGTGAGTTTTTCGGTGCCTTTGCCCATAACTTTGTAGATCATAGTGATGCTCTCATCTGAGAAATCACAGATCGAGATAGGTCTACGTAAATAAAAACCCGGAATCTGTATTTCACAGAATTGACCGGGTTTAATGTCGATACCTTGAGGGCGTTCGACACGCAATAAATATGTTTTTTCAGCTATCGATCGATGACGCAATACACGACAATCACAACCAGCAGGCAGGATAACTTGCCTTTTCGATGTACGATGTTTTTTGCGAGCGCTGGGCGGCACTTTATTTTTCTCGCATGTCATGGTTGTATCTCTCCTTCTCCTCGTCTAGACCTTATCTATGCTCGATAAGCTAATTTACCGCCGACCATGGTCAGTAAGCATTTGCCATACACTTCATTACCAGTGAAAGGGCTGGCCTTGCCTTTGCTAAGAAAATCTTTAGGATCGACGATATAAGATTCTTCGAGATCGAAACATGTGAGGTCAGCAGGCTCGCCGACCAGGAGTCCGCGGGATATACCTAAACTATCCCAAGGCTCTCTGACTTCGTAGAGACGGAAACGCTCGACTGCACGCGAACTCATAAATTCGATCAGCTGCTCTAAAGAGATGATTCCTCTCTTCACCAACCCCGTGTAGAGTACAGGGAATGAAGTTTCGATACCGACAATACCGTTGAGACTATGATCGAGACCACCTGCTTTTTCTTCAGCGGTATGTGGAGCATGATCTGTAGCTATGCAGAGAACTTCACCACGTTTTAATGCTTCGATCAGAGCTATCTGGTCTTCGCTGGAGCGGATGGGAGGATTCATACGGAAGCGACCGTCTTCTTGTAATTGCATATCGTTTAGTAAGAGGTAGTGAGGAGCGGTCTCGAAGCTGACGTCAAAACCTTTTCTGGCTCCTTCAGCGACAAGGGCTGCACTCTCTTTAGTAGAGACATGGCAGACATGATAGCCTGCACCTGTTTTACCAGCAAGCTCAACATCGCGTTCCACTTGTTTCCATTCACTGGCGGAAGGATTACCAGGATGATTATGTAGGCGTGCGTATTCACCATCGTGGATCACACCGCCTTGTACTAAAGTTTCATCTTCTGCATGAGCGACGATACATTTGCCGAGAGATTTAGCTCTGAGCATGGCTTTTTGCATCATCTGAGGATTTTGTACCCCGAAACCGTCGTCTGTGAAGGCACATACATATGGTGCCAATTCTTCCATATCCGCCATCTCTAGGCCTTTTTGTTTTTTGGTGATGGAGCCATAAGGTAGCACATGGATGAGCTGGGCTTCTCTTATCTTCTCTAATTGAATCTCTAAATTAGGTAGACAATCTGGTACAGGATCGAGATTAGGCATGGTGCAGACACAGGTAAAACCGCCGTGAGCTGCTGCTTGTGAACCAGTGAGGATGGTCTCTTTATCAGTTCGGCCTGGTTCACGAAAGTGCACATGTACATCGGTGAAGCCAGGGAAAAGATGGGCTCCTTCTAAGTCGATAAGATCACCAGAGCTTTCCCTTTGTTCTTCATCTTGCTGTACAGATATTTCACTGATTAAACCGTCGCGGACTATGACAGTGCAGATCTGCCATTTTTCTTTCCAGAAACATAGAGCATTGATAATGGTGAAAGATTTAGATAATTCAGAAGATACAGTCTTAATTTGCATATGCCACTCCTATCGGATCTGAGCACAGCGACCGTAAGCATGACTGCTACCTATCTTACGGGTCTCTCTGTACCACATTTAAAGACTTGGTTTATGGTCAATTCTTTAACAAGGATAAAACTAGGAATCGAGAGTGTCAATAAATGTGTGCAGCTCAAAGCTCTAGAGGTTTGATATGATATAAGAAATTAAATTAATGTGTTAAGAATCAGGTGGGAAAATGAGCGAAGATTTTATAAGAAAACAGAGAACCCCAGAAGAACAAGCTGAATATGAACGTAAATTAGCTGAGGCCAAAGCTCAGATCGAAGAGATGAAGCGTCAGAAAAATACAGATAGTGCTAAAGCAGTCGTACAAAACAATGATTTTTCTGTACCTTTAGGTAAGGATAGCCGTGTCAAAAATGTGATCGCTATACTCAGCGGCAAAGGTGGTGTCGGCAAATCTCTGGTAACTTCCTTGCTGGCTGTGGGCATGTCAAAAGCTGGTTATCGCTGTGCCATCCTCGATGCCGATCTCACAGGTCCTTCCATCCCTACCGGCTTCGGTATTCATGGTCAATTATGGGGTAGCGAGAGCGGTATTATCCCTGCAAAATCTGCCGGAGGCATCGATATCATATCGATGAATTTGATGTTGGAAGATGCGGGTGAGCCAGTTATCTGGCGTGGTCCAGTTATCGCACAGGTTGTCAAACAATTTTGGTCGGATACTCATTGGCGTGATATCGACTATCTCTTCGTAGATATGCCGCCCGGAACAGGTGATGTACCTTTGACAGTTTTTCAATCTCTGCCGGTAGATGGCGTTGTAGTAGTGACGACGCCTCAAGACATGGTCAGCATGATAGTGGGTAAAGCTGTACGCATGGCACGTATGATGAATAAGCCCGTACTCGGCTTGGTCGAAAATATGTCTTATTTTCAATGTGATAACTGTGAGACTAAACATGAATTATTCGGTGAGAGCAAAATCGAACAGTTAGCCGCAGAATATCATATTGACCGCTTCGTGCGTATGCCCTTGATCGCTGGAACCAGTCAAATTATCGATGCCGGAAAAGTTGAGACCATCGATACTGATCCGCTCAAGCCCATACTCGATCATATCCTCGAGCAGACAGCAAAATAAAGACCAGAATAAAATCAGAGAATATTTGACAAAGCAAAAAACAGGGTATATATTGATTTCATCCTAAACGCCAATGAAACGCAAACGCAGGTGGTGATGCAAGTCGCCACTTGTATTTTTTGGCAAAAAAGTTAATCAAAGGAGTTTTAAATGAAGAATTCTTTTAGAACGACCAAATTAGTAGCATTATTCTTATTCATTATTATGGCTCTATCCGTAGTTGGTTGTAGCAAAAAGACTTCCACAGTCGAAAATACTACTGCTGCTTCTGTTACTGGTGGTGAGGCAACTACTAAAGCAGATGAGCCTCAAGCGAGAGAGCCGCTCAAAGCTGGTGAACAACTCAAAATATATACTTCCATCTATCCGATGTATTATTTGACTTCACGCATTGCTGGAGATAAGGCTCAAGTTGAGAATCTTGTCCCCAGCGGTGTCGAAGCCCATGATTGGGAGCCCAATGTCGAGGATATCGTCAAGCTAAATGAAGCTGATGTCTTAGTCTACAATGGCGCTGGCATGGAACATTGGGTTGAGGATGTCGGAGCTTCACTCAACAATGACAAGCTGGTCATGATCGAAGCTTCCAAAGGTTTAGACCTGATCGAGGGTGGCGACTGCTGCGGAGAAGAGCATGAAGATGCCGACCACCACGATCATGAACACGACCATGATGCCGATGAACATCATGATGAACACCACGATCACGATCACGATGCTGATGAGCATCACGACCACGATCATGAACACGGTGAAGAAGGACGTCATCACCATCACCACGGCAAATGGGATCCGCACGTATGGCTCTCACCTGTCAAGGCCAAAGAAGAGGCTAAGAATATCGCCGATAAATTATCTGAACTCGATCCTAACAATGCAGAGACTTTTGCTGCTAACTACAAAGCTTTAGCAGATGATCTCGATAAGTTGGACGGCGAATTCCGTGAAGGCCTCAAAGACATCAAGTCCAAGCTATTAGTCACCAATCACCAAGCTTTTGCTTATCTCGCTAAAGAATACGGCCTGGAGCAAGAAGGCATCACTGGTGTCTACGCTGATCAGGAGCCTTCAGCACAACGCATGGCAGAGATTGTCGATTTCGTCAAAGAACACGGCGTTAAAGTGATTTTTGCTGAAGAAATCCTCAGTCCCAAAGTATCCGAAGCTATCGCTGAAGCCAGCGGAGCAACTGTCGAAGTTCTGAGTCCCGTCGAGAGCTTGAGCAAGGAACAGTCAGACAAGGGCGATGATTACTTAGCCGTGATGCGCAGTAACCTAGAAGCATTGAAAAAGGCCCTGAAATAAGTTAAAAAATAAATATCCTTCAAAAAGGGCTGAATAAGCCCTTTTTTCATAGGAGGAAAGATGGACAAGAACAACAAAAAATACCGCGAATTTCCTGCGGGCATCAAAAAAACTATTTATCGTCGACATGTTTGGGAGATTTTGCAAGATGCAGAGCAACCGTTGACGGTGCCTGAGATTATTGCAGAATTAGACAAACGCGGTGTCAAAGCTTGGCAATCGACAGTTTATCGCAATCTTGAAAGTTTCCTCGAAGAAGGTTTGGTACGTAGAACTTATCGGCACGGTATCGACATGGCGATGTTTGATTTAGTTACTGAACAGCATAAGCACTACGCTACTTGTCTAGATTGTCATACTATTATTCCACTCGATGAATGTCCTCTAGATCTCTACAAGACAGCTTTGGCTCAACAAGATTTTGAGGTCAAAGGACATAATTTGGAGATTTATGGTTACTGTGATGAATGTCGTGACCACAAACACCAAGATGAGTTAAAAAATCACGAAGGATGTTGTAGTTCTATAGATCATGAACATTAATATTTATTCTCCGCTGGATAGTTTCCTCAATCAGTGCTTAGGCATGATGATGGAAGCTTTTCCATTTTTGGTTCTAGGCATCATTTTGTCCTCGGCCATACAAGTTTTTATTCCGGCACGTTGGTTTCAAGAGCATTTTCCCAAACGCACTGGCCTAGGTATCCTCTACGCTTTGATCGCCGGCTTTTTCCTGCCGGTATGCGACTGTGCATCGGTACCCGTATTCCGTGGTCTAGTCAAGAAAAAAGTGCCTTTGACTGCAGCTCTGACCTTTATGTTGGCATCTCCTGTGGTCAATCCGGTTGTAGTCTTATCTACTCTAGCTGCTTTCCCCGAGCATCGCAGCACACTCTTTATCCGTTTAGGTTTGGGAGTTTTGGTAGCCATTTGCAGTGGTTTGATCATCGAACATATTCTGCGAGTTAAGGCAGGGAGCAGAGATAATCTACAGCCATGGCTTAAAATCGATTTAGAAGAGACAAGTGATACCGCTCACGATCATGCACATCATGCTTGCAATCACTCACATCATCATGAACACGCAGAAGGTTGTCACTGTCATCATCATTACCATGGGCATGAAGAACATCTAGATACCAGCTTAAGAGAACGTTTAGTCGAATTCCTCATCCATATC
>JAEWFX010000054.1 GCA_023388605.1 Bacillota bacterium | reverse complement strand
GCATCTGCGCCCTCACTGTTTAAGACCGTCCAAGGATCGACGACATTGCCTTTATGTTTTGACATCTTGATCCCTTCGCCATCTAACACCAAACCCAGCACCAGGCAATTTTCGTATGCAGGCTTGTCGAAGAGCAGTGTTGAAATTGCTAGCAAGGTGTAGAACCAACCACGAGTTTGATCCAATCCTTCAGAGATGAATTGGGCTGGGAAGGTCTTCTGGAACTTGTCTTGATTTTCGAAGGGATAATGCCATTGAGCAAAAGGCATCGATCCTGAATCAAACCAGCAGTCGATAACTTCAGGTACACGTTTCATAGTGCCGCCGCACTTAGGACAACGCAGCTTCACTTCGTCGATATGTGGACGATGCAACTCAATTTCATCGGGACAATCTATAGCTTTTTCACGCAACTCTTCACGTGAACCAATACATTCACGGTGGTCGCAATCACAGCACTCCCAGATAGGCAGCGGTGTACCCCAGTAGCGCTCACGTGAGAGACCCCAATCGACGACATTATTCAAGAAATTACCGAAACGTCCTGTACCGATGGTCGCGGGTAACCAATTGATTTGATCGTTATTGGCGAGGAGACGTTCCTTCACCTTGGTCATAGCGATGAACCAGGAATGTCTAGCGTAGTAGATCAACGGCGTGTGGCAGCGCCAACAGAAGGGATAATTGTGCGTGTACAGTTCTTCACGCAGCAAAAGCTCACGTTTCTTCAACTCTTCGATGATGACTGGATCAGCATCTTTGCAGAAAAGTCCTGCAGCACAGGTAACTGATTCTGGCATCTTACCATCTAATTCTACTAACTGAACAACGGGCAAGTTATAACGGCTAGCAATTCTATTATCGTCTTCACCAAAAGCTGGAGCTATATGAACTACACCGGTACCATCCGTCAAGGTGACGTATTCATCACAGATCACATAATGAGATTTTTTGCGCGAACGGGCGAGTTCTGAGGCAGCGTAATCAAACAGCGGCTCATACTCCGTATATTCTAACTCTTGACCTCTGCAGGTCTTAATCACAGTAGTATCTTCACCAAAAACACTGGCTACTAATTCTTTGGCGAGATAGTACTTAGCACCGTCCTTCTCAACTAAGGCATATTCTTCTTTAGGATTTACGCAGAGAGCGACATTAGACGGCAATGTCCACGGAGTGGTCGTCCAAGCAGCAAACCAGGTATTTTCTTCCCCTTTGACAGCGAAGCGTACGAATACCGAAGTATCTTCAACTTCTTTGTAGCCTTGTGCGACTTCGTGGCTGGATAAACCAGTACCGCAGCGAGGACAGTACGGGACAACCTTATGACCGGCATAGAGCAATCCTTGATCCCAAATCTGTTTGAGTGCCCACCATTCTGATTCGATGTAGTTATTATCGTAAGTGATGTAGGGATCTTCAACATCTACCCAGAAACCTACACGCTCCGACATCTCTTCCCATTCTTTTTTGTATTTCCATACGCTCTCTTTGCAGAGATCGATGAATTTGCTCATGCCAAATTCTTCGATTTGCTCCTTGCCATCGAGACCTAGAACTTTCTCGACTTCGAGTTCGACAGGAAGACCATGAGTATCCCAGCCAGCTTTGCGCAGGACATTGTAACCTTTCATGGTTCGATAACGGGGAATTAAGTCTTTGATAACACGTGTGAGAATGTGCCCTATATGCGGTTTGCCGTTGGCAGTGGGCGGGCCATCATAGAAAGTGTACTCCTCTCTGCCTTCACGGTGAGTCAAAGATTTTTCAAATATTTTTTGTTCACGCCAAAAATCTAGAACTGCTAATTCTTGTTGGCGTAAGTCCAACGAATTATCTACTTTTTTATACATAGGTCTCCTCACGCTTGTTGTTCTTACGAATTATAAAAACTGTATTTTGTAGTGTCAATCTAACAGCAAACAACAAGATGGTTCACCCTGTTTTCAAGCTGAACCATCAAGAAAATAAATTAAAGTCTGTGGACAATTCTTATATCAAAGAACTGACAGAACTATCCGTCAATGCGTTTGCCGTCACTCTCCGCCACACTGGTTTGCTTCTGTGCCAGCAATTGGCGCATCGCTTCTAACTCAGGTTGGCGTTTGATTTTCATGGTGGTAGTAGAAATCATGTCACGTACTTGCCAGACAAAGAATCTTATCTTTTTATATACTGGCATCTGTTCGTTGATCTCCTTGATAGCAGAACGGAAGAGCTCATCACGCTCTTTATCATCAGTAGGTAGATGCTCTTCGTCCACTTGTAAGAGTGCGCAGATATCGATGGTACCACGTTTATTCTCTTCGCCGAATACTAGAGACTGCTTGATGTAAGGGAGTTTATTCAACAGGAATTCGATTTCTTCGGGGAAAACCTTTTTGCCGTTGGTGAGCACAATCATCGACTTGCTGCGACCAGTGATGTGCAGACAATCTTTTTCATCGAAGAAACCGATATCACCAGTGTAGAACCATCCTTCGCTGTTCACTGCTTGGGCTGTAGATTCTGGATCATCGTAATAGCCTAGCATCAAGGATGGAGTTTTGACGACGATCTCTCCTGCCTCACCAGTTGACAGAGTTTGGTCACTGTCACTATCACGGATCTCAATAGCTACGCCTGGCAAGGGATTACCTACTGTTCCAGGCACTCTCGTACGATCATTGCAACCGCAGACCAAGGGGGCAGTTTCTGTGAGTCCATAACCCATGTAGCACATGATGCCTAGATCTAAGAAAAACTGATTTATCTCAGGAGCGAGTGCAGATGCACCGACAAAGATGTAACGAAGCTTGCCACCCAAGCCGTTGTGGATCTCTGCAAAAATACGACGACGTAAATCTATACCAAATTTGCACAGGAAATTCAGCACCTTGATAGCTTTACGCAACTTCTTCTCACTGTTTTGCTGTTGCACCTTGTGCATGATCTGACGGTAGAAATTCTCCATCAACAGAGGTACTGCGAGCAGTACAGTGATCCCCCACTCTTGGAGATTTTGCTGTATGTAACGCAAACCATCGCAGATACATATGCAGCCGCCAGCTGACCAGATGGCATACATGCCCAGCGTGCACTCAAAGATATGATGTAAGGGTAACAACGATAATGAACGATCATTTTCGTTGACGTCTACCGTCTGCAGAGTCATAGTGACGTCGTTGACGATGGCGCGATGAGGTAGCATTACGCCCTTAGCTAAGGTAGTTGTACCAGAAGTGAAAGATAATATCTGCAGGGCTTCAGGATCGATTTCTTGTTTGGTGAAGATGTCGTCACCCTGTGCTAAATAATTATGTCCCTCTTCTAGAAGAGTCTTTAGGGTGAAGAAACGTTGATCGGCGAAGGCGATCTCTTGACCTTTTTTGTCGGTAGTGGGAGCGTTTAGCACGATAAAAGCTTTGATAGTACTGAGTGCAGATGCTATTTTCTCTGCTTCCTCTAGCATTTTATAATCGATGAACAAGACTTCAACACGTCCGCGTTCACAGAGATTTATTATCTCTGGTACAGCTAGTTGCTTATCCATGGGTACGCTGATACCGGCACCGAATACACTGGCATTATGGGCAATTGCCCAAGCATAGGAGTTCGGTCCTATCACTCCGATATGAGTGCGATCAATCTGCACATTGGTATCTTTCACCCAGCCGCGACGATATAGTGCTGTTCCCAGAGCATTGATATCTGCCAGTAACTGATGATAAGTGATCTTCGTCTCTGGTCCGCGTGGTTTGTCCCTATAGATATAGGCGAGACGCTCACCGTGCATTTTACAAGTATGCTGCAACATTTCACGAATATCTCTGTGGCTTTCACGTTGATAGATAATTTGGCCAGTATACTGTTTTTTCACATTTCACCTATTAAATATTGATCTAATAATTTGATTTTCCTATCGATCATCTCATCGACTCGCAAAGTATAATCTCGCAGGTCTTTAGAGTTGATCTGTCTTTCTACACGACCGCTACCGTCCGTAGCTACTACCTTGGTGCTAGCGCCACTACCGACACCGATCACAGTGCGCAGATCTGACATCATGCACACATTATATGCACAAAATTTATCTGGCTGGGCAAAACCAGTGTTTTCTAGACCACTCCTCACGTTTTTCTGACGGTAGAGATAGTAAGGCTGATAATTATCCCCCTCGAGCAGTGCGATGGCCTTTTGCAAGGCTTTAGCATAGGCAGGGTCAGGAAAACGCAATGCCTGATACTTCTCGCCCGCAGTTAACTGAAGATGTGCTCCACGCTTAACTGAAAGTGTATGTAGAGTAATGGAATCTGGTCGCATGGTCAATAGTTCTCTGACCGACTCCAAAAAATCTGTGGGGCTCTCTCCTGGCAACCCCAGTATCAAATCCATGTTGATGTGTTCAAAACCGAGAGTCCTAGCGAGATCATAAATATTGATCACATCTTGCCATGTATGACAACGGCGAATACGTTCCAAAGTAGCGTCGTGTATGGTCTGGGGATTAATACAGATACGGGTGTGAGGGTCAAAGGAGAGTATGCTCTCTAATTTTTCTCGATTGAGCGAGTCGGGTCTACCGGCTTCAACCGTCAACTCTGCACCTTCCTGTACATACAGTCTCTCCTTGATACCATTCATCAATTTGGCGAACAAATCAGCTGGTGGACTGGTAGGTGTGCCGCCACCAAAATAGAAAGCACTGGCAGGTAACTTCTTGGATCGCAAGTAATCGCAGATCACCTCTAATTCATGTAACACAGCTTCGATGTAAGCAACTAGTACATCAGCTTGTCGAACTGCATCACAAGAGATAAAGCTACAGTATGAGCAACGTGTATTACAAAAAGGTAAACCCAGATATATCATCGGTAGATTCGCCGGTGTAGAATCGATCACCTGCTGTTCACGCAGTGCTACCTCGATAGCTAAATTCGCCTTGTCTACACTGACTTGCCAATGTTCAGTCAGACGCCTATGTGCCAGTTCGCGCGATTGCGTATCAGATATTTCTTTTAAGGCAACTTGTGTCGGCCTGATACCAGTCAATGAACCCCAGGGGAATTTATAACCGTATAGATGACTAAACATTAAGTAGAGCTGGCGTTTGAGCTCACGTTTGATACCGCTCTCTCCTACTCGCTCAGCAAAACTGATGTCTCTATCTGAGATCGACGTCTGCACTACATACTCTGCAGTATTTTCAACTCTGTCCAAACGTGAACATATGATCGTCTCTTCTGCATCATCTGTATGTTCTACAAGATTGGTCGCAAAGAAAAGACGATAGACCTCATTGAGAGAAGCTATTTCGCGATGATTTATCAACTCTATGGTCGGTAATGAATTCATCTCTACTATACTAGCAAATTTTTACCATGATTATTCATTTCTACATTTTTAGATGATAGACAT
>JAEWFX010000026.1 GCA_023388605.1 Bacillota bacterium | reverse complement strand
TAGCTCGATAGGCAAAGATATTTTTTGCTACAGAGAATTCTGGTAATTCTAACAAACGAGCCACGATGGCTTTGGAATTTTCTTCACAAAACTCTCGTGGCTGCTGTTGACGTAATTTTTGTTTAGTAGAGCGGATAAGATCTTGGTTAAAGTTCATCTGTTACTCCAAAATCTTGATATAACTAAAATTTACTATCACTACTCCCACTCAATCGTTGCAGGTGGTTTACTGGTAATGTCATAGACAATGCGATTGATATGCTCTACCTCATTGACGATGCGTGACGAAACACGATCGAGTAACTCATAAGGCAGACGCGACCACTCAGCGGTCATGAAATCTGTAGTTGAAACTGCGCGCAGAGCTAGAGTGTAATCATAACTGCGTTGATCACCCATGACACCGACTGAACGCTGATTGGTCAACACTGCAAAATATTGATTGACTTCCTTGTTCAGACCCGCAGCAGCAATCTCTTCGCGGAAAATAGCATCAGCATCACGCAAGATATCTAACTTTTCCTTAGTGATTTCACCCATGACACGTATGCCTAGACCAGGACCAGGGAAGGGCTGACGCATTACTAGAGCTTCTGGGATACCCAAATTTTTACCTACTTCTCTGACCTCATCTTTGAAGAGATCACGTAGTGGCTCAATCAACTCGAAGTCGACGTCCTCCGGCAAGCCACCGACATTGTGATGGCTCTTAATCACAGCAGCTTCTCCGACGCCAGATTCAATAACATCAGGATAGATGGTGCCTTGTACCAAAAAATCACAACCGATATAGGCTTTCGCTTCATCCTCGAAAACACGTATAAACTCTTCGCCGATTATTTTGCGTTTTTGTTCAGGATCAGTAATGCCTGCTAGACGCTCGAGGAAACGATCCTCTGCATTGACACGGATCAAATTCATCTTGAACTGATCCTTGAATACACGTTCTACTTCATCTCCCTCATCTTTACGCATCAAGCCGTGATCGACGAAGACACAGGTAAGCTGTGATCCAACTGCTTTATGTACCATGACAGCTGCTACTGAAGAATCTACACCGCCGGACATCGCACAAAAAACTTTTTTGTCACCTACTTGTTGGCGGATAGCTTCGATCTGAGCTTTGGCGAAGTCATCCATCTGCCATTGGCCGTGTAGACCACATACTTCATAGAGGAAATTTTTGAGCATCTTGTCGCCGTTCTCAGTGTGAACAACTTCGGGGTGGAACTGCACAGCATAGAAATTACGCTCTCTGTCAGCCATGGCTCCTACTGGGCAATTTGCGGTCTGTGCTACGATCTCAAAACCCTCCGGAATTTGTGAGACATGATCTCCGTGGCTCATCCAACAAATATTTTGTGTAGGGAGATCTGTAAAGATCTTCGATTTGGTATTCAGTGATAATTCTGCACGACCATACTCTCGTCTTTCTCCTCGGTCGACCCTACCTCCTAAATCTCGTGCCATCAATTGGCAGCCGTAGCAGATTCCTAAGATGGGAATGCCTAGTTCGTAGATCGCTTTGTCGCATTGCGGCGAACCTGCTTCATTGACAGAATTAGGGCCTCCAGTGAAGATAATTCCACTGTACTTACCCTCAGAGATCTCTGCAGCAGAAGTTTTACCTGGCTTCACCTCGCAGTACACATGGTGCTCCCTGACTTTACGGGCGATCAATTGCTTGTACTGACCTCCGAAATCCAAGATCAATATTTTTTCACTCTGAGTATTATCTACCACCGAGCTCATAGTTCCTCCTTGTGCTAACTTTTATAATTTAGCAGTTAATTCTTCGATTTTATCGATCATGCCACCGATGTGGGCAATGGTGTCGCGTAATGGCTGATCAGTGCTGACATCGACATTAGCCAGTTGTGCCAATTCTAGTGGATCTAGACTACCACCACGTTTCAAAACTTCCAGCCAGCGATCGACTGCTGTCTGTCCTTCGGCTAAAATCTGTTGACTTACCATGGTGGAGATGGTGAGACCTGCACTATAAGTATAAGAATATAATCCATAGTAGTAGTGCGGTTGACGCATCCAAGTCAACTCAGCTCCATCTTCAATGACCACAGCATCTCCCCAGAACTTCTCCAATGTTTCTCGTTTTAGCTGGTTCAAAGTATCTGCAGTCATCATCTCACCTTGATCGACTAAGCGATAGACCTTACGTTGGAAATCAGCTTCCAATAGATGCGTGACAAAATTATGGAAATAAGTATTCGCTATACCTGTCGCCAATACCCAACGACGGAATCGATCGTCTTTAGCTTGCTGATAGAGATAATTGTTGAGAAGCATCTCGTTGCAGGTTGAGGGAGCTTCCACGAAGTAGAGACTACAATCTGACTGCAGAATATTGTTATGGGTATTGGCTAGACCGAAGTGTCCTGCATGACCTAATTCGTGCACCAAGGTGAAGACATCACTCAACAAGCTGTTCCAATTCAGTAAGATATACGAGTGACTGCCATAAGGGGTTGCACAGAATCCACCTGTAGATTTGCCGACATTCTGAGCGAAATCACACCAACGTTCACGACGTGCCTTCTCAACGAATTCTTCGACATATTCTTTCCCTAGAACAGCGAGTCCTTCGACGGCATATTCCCAAGCCTCATCATAAGTAACTGACGGTGACAACTCTGGATCCAAACTGATTTTGAGATCTGCGAAGTGCATCTCATCGATATTATGAGCCTGCTGTAGAATCTTGGCGTAGCGACGCATGTGAGGAGCTAGCTCATTCATAATCAGGTCGATCTGTCGATCATATAGGCTGATATCTACATGTTGTGCCTGCAACAGATAATCAAACACGCTGTCGTAGCCTCGCATCTGCGACATGATCTTCTCGTGATTTACATGAGTAGCATAGTTGTGGGCTATACCATTGTTATAGAGACGGAGAGTCTCTGAAAAAACTCGGAAAGCCTCACGTCTGATCTTGATATCTGGATCATACTGATATTTATTCTCGTACAGAACAAACGATAGGGGATAGGTTTTTCCATCGACAGTAAAGTCAGGGAAGTGCATATCTGCTAATTTCAATTGTTCATACTGATTGTCAAAGCTGCTAGTAATCGGCGATAGCTTGCTCAAGACTTCTTCAACTTCGGAAGAGAGGATGTGTTTTTTCTGCTTATGCACATGTTCAATAAATTTTTGGTAGCCTGGAGCTGCGGCAGCAATTTTATCTAGGAACTCACTGTCTAAGCGATAGAATTGTGATTGGAAATTGCTGAGTTTTGCACTGATCGATCCATACAACATATAGAATTTGCCGACTTGTTTCTGTCGTTCAGGATCTCCTTGATCCACGCTCGAGCGCAAAGTCACATAATTGCCCAAGAGCATCGACTTCTCTAAAAGTTTGCAGTACTTATCTAAGGCTTCTATCATTCCCTCCACTGTAGTAGGGAGCTCACTGTAGAGCTTGACGAATTCTTCTGTATCTTTTTGAAGATTTTCTAGATCTGCCTCATAAGCCTGCTGATCAGCATAAAGGGGTGATAAATCCCATTTCAATTCAGTAGCTACTTCACTGCGTCTTTGCATAAATCCTCCTTGATAGTCTGTAGATAATCTATAAATAGTGTTATATCTGAATTTTTTTCAAATACAAAGCGATGGCGTTCCTTCGTCTGCTTGCAAAAAAATTGTATGTAGGCATTATTACTTAAACGGTAGACTAAGCTACTAGTTTCTAATAACCATTCTACATCTTCAGATATAAAAGATAGTTTGCCATCAGGTGTTAGTTTTAGTGTTCCGGGTAGAGAATTAACAACCCCATTCTGATTGTTCGCAGTCGGATGATAGGTATAGCCACGGCATAACCTCTCTAAGCCCTCTGGATAATTCTGACGGGTCAATACTTGTTGCTCAAAATGCCATTCCACTGGCGACACTAGTTCTTCACCTACTTCAAGAAGTCCACTACCAGATAAGCTGATCTGATTGTGACAGGCAGAACACTCCAACTTATTCCCTTCAGCATACATGGTCTGTAAGCTATGACAAACAGGACATGAATGTAATAAAATCTCTAGCCCACAAGTTTTGGTGCGTTGCGGGTAATGGTAGGCTCGCTTGCCGCTGGCAATACGACGTCGTTGCCAATCGTAATCTGTTTGATTAAATAGCGGTTCGAGTCGACTCGCTAAGTCTTCGTCAGATAATTCTCTGATCTCTGCTGAATGAACTAATACCTTGCTGCTGATTGCGACTTTACCTCTACCAAAACCCTTTTGACTCCAACGTGGCCATGTCAGATATGCACCATCGATCTCTACGCCGATAATAGTAGCCTCTGCACGTTTGAAGATACGCAACAAGGCATTGCGTGGTAGTTCGTGGCTACCATCTAGCGTTCGCTCTCCCTCGGGGAAAATTGCGATGCTCTGCCCTTGCTTCAGGGTTTGTAATAAAGTCCTGATCGCACCGGTATCACTAGAAAATTGAGCGATGGGGATACAACCAGTATGACTGATAAACCATCTGCCCAACTTATTACGTAATAAGAGATCTGTAGCGACGAAACGCAAGGGCAATCTCATACCTACACCATAGGCTACAAAAACAGGATCTAGAAAGCTTTGGTGTGGAGCTATCACCACCAAAGGTCCTTGACGGTAGAGACCTTTAATTTCCGGATCACGTTTGATAGCTAGGCGAAAAACCAACTTAACTGGCAAAAATGCTAGGTATTGCAGAAGCACATACCAAAAACGCCAACTAGATGCTGGTTGAGAACGCCATACTTGCGGTTGTTTCATGTTGATGACCTACTCAGGTTGGACGAAGAAAACTTCTTCCATTACCGGAGGTTGATCAGGACGATCCATGCGATTTTTCGGCAAACGGGCGATACGATCTACTTCTTCCATACCGTATACCACTTCGCCGAAGGCAGCGTACTGACCATCTAAGAATGTGCTGTCACCATTGCAGATAAAAAACTGAGAACTCGCTGAATCAGGAACTTGTGTGCGTGCCATAGAGACTACACCACGACGGTGCGATAGATTATTGGGGTGACCATTCATAGCAAATTCACCTTTGATCGTCTCTGCCGAACCACCCATACCTGTGCCGTCAGGATCTCCGCCTTGGATCATAAACCCATCGATGATGCGATGAAAAATAATCTTGTCGTAGAATTTTTCGTGGACTAACTTCTGAAAATTCGCGACGGTTATAGGTGCAGTTTCTGGCTGTAATTTGATCACGATATCTGCACCGCTATCCATCTTTATATTCACATATTCAGTGGGAGTAGTACTTTTAGTAAAACCTTGAGCTGACATTTCTCATCCTCCTAGAAAAACTGTCTCTAGTTTAACAATTAATCAACTAAAACTCTAACGTTTGATCAATGGTTTTTTCACAGAGATAGTGAGTGCCCAGAGCACCACAAGAGCAGAGATGATGAGGAAGCCATAGAGATTGATTACTCTCGTCAGAATCATCGCTGGTAACACCTTGTCATGTGGTAAGACACTCTTAAACATTGTGATAAAACCAGACTCAGTGATGCCGACCGCTCCCGGTGTAGGCATGGCGGATGTGCTGACATAGAGCACTGATTGCAGATTGAAAGTCTTAAAGAAAAAGTGCAAATCAGGTCTAGCTCCGAGTGACCAACATACGCCGAAAGGAATGGCGAA
>JAEWFX010000043.1 GCA_023388605.1 Bacillota bacterium | reverse complement strand
CTACACCACGTCGTCTGACTGACTTGTTGGGTTCACTCTCAGATTTGACCTCTGGTAGTGGCGATAAGGGAACTCCCATCGTCTATGTCCAAGGTTACTTCGACAACTGGGCAGATGCCTAGATCGAACTCAAAACGATAGCAAAAAGCGAAGCCCTTAAAGCTTCGCTTTTTTGACTGCATAAAGACTTAATTGGCGATCAGCCGAGGAAGATTAGGTATGGTAGACCGCACGTTCGCCGCCGATCAGTTTGGCGCGAGAGGTCAATCCAGTCACTCTAGCCTCACCCAGGAATTTATACGGGTGTCGATAAGGAACTTGTACATGTTTGACATGCATGGCTATCTCTGTGTCACCGATGTCTACACCAGCCTCAGCTCTGATGTATTCAACGACAATAGGGTCATCAAAACGTTGCCAAGCTACAGTTGCCAATGAACCACCTGCATGCGCTTGTGGAATAACGCATACTTCAGTTAAATTTCTATTCTTCAATAAATTTCGTTCGATCACTAACGCACGATTGAGATGTTCACAGCACTGAACCGCCAACAGTACATCGTGCTTTTGAACGGTTTCTAAAAGTACATTCAATATATTGTCTGCTATTTCTAAACTGCCAGCTGTGCCGATGCGTTGACCGCTCACTTCACTTGTGCTGCAGCCGACTACCAGTATGTCTTCTGCTCGCAAACCGCCAGCGATGATCAGATCGTTGAGATATGCTTGTAGACCACTTAAATCCATAGCGACTATCCTCTCAAATATTATTGGTACTAGGGCAACCAAATACCGTATTTGTCTAAATAGTATTCTTCACCTCGATAGACGATGGTTTTATCACTCAGCATGCGGCCATGCTCGTCCTCATTGAGGTAGTACCATGCATCCTTGTACTTCAGCCAGCCTACTTTGAGCTCACCAGAAGGATGGGCGACATAGTACCAGTTTCCATCTGCATCTTTTACCCAGCCCAGCTTATCGATCAGGGCTCCCGATTCGTCAGTTATATAACTAGCTTGAGAACCATCGCTGTAAATGTGGGAAAAAGGACCTACATTCATTTTGCCGGCACTATCCAAGTGATACCACTTGTTTTTAGATTTAAGCCAGCCAGTATCTAAGTATCCACTTTTGCTTTTGACATAACACCAATTGCCGTCGTCTGTACGATGCCAACCTGTTTTAGAGATCATGGCTCCGCTTGATTCTAGATAGTAGCGATTGCCGCTATCCTCCAACCAACCAGTGACCATCGCACCACTATCACTCAAGTAGTACCATTTATCGGCATCTTTGACCCAACCAACTGCCATGGATCCACCATTGTAGAAGTAGTACCATTCATCGGCATACTTGAGCCAGCCTTTCTTCATCTGACCGCTACTTTGGAGATAGTACCAATAGCCATTCAACTCCAGCCAACCAGTCTTCATGTAACCATGTTTATCAAAGTAGTACCAAGACTCGTCAATATATTCCCACTGATTCTTCGGATAACTTCCATCAGCACGGCAATACCACCTACCCACAGAGTCCTTCTCCCAGGTACCTTTACGTAGAGCTAAGAATTTTCCAGAAAAATCAATATCGGCATCTACATCAGTGCTGATTCCGGGAATGTAGGATTTAAAATCACACTGCCAGATATCCGCCTTGCCCTTATAGGTAAACTCTGTATTAACTTGTGCCACCCACTTAGACCAACGATCAAAACTGGGGCGATTAGCAAAATTTTCAAAATAAGCTTTATAGCTGTAGACGCCTGGTGTATAGCCAGCCGATGCTATGCGATTGGTGAAGACCAGCATCATCTTCTCAATTAAATCGTTGGAGAGTGAATGATATTTGCCACCATCTTTAACTACTGGCCAAGTTCCCCACACCCCATCACGGTATCCTTTTTGTACTTCTTCGATGTCATAGTAGATAGGATATGTCAATTCATTGGGATAAATATTATTCTGTCTCAACACGCGTAGGCAGTGTTCAGCTTCGCTGAGGGCGAGTTCTTCAGTATAGGCATAGGAATAGAGATAGACACCAAAAGGAATGCCATTCGCTCTACAACCCGCTACATTGCGAGCAAATTTAGAGTCGTCATATTCAGGATTATCCTCGGCAAAACCCAGACGCAAAATGGCAAAATCTACGAGACCCGAATCCTTGACCTGCTTCCAATCGATATCATTGTTGTGATAAGAAACATCTATACCGAAATTGATTTTATCTCTGCTGATGCCATTGCTAGAGGTCAGCTTATTGCCCTTACGCTGCCAAGTTACTCTTGCTGATCTCTTGCTGCGTCCAGAGCGTCTATTAGATGATTGGCCAAAATAATAACGGAAGCTATTAGCATAATCTCCTTCTTTATAAGAACTGAGATCTTCGCGGTCATAATTAGGCACAAAATCTTCCTGTTCAGATGGCTTGGTGGTAGTTTCTTGTGTACTAGCAGCTGTAGTTTCTTGTGTACTAGTAGCAGAGGTTTCAGTATCTGTTTTATCTGCTGCTGACTCCTCCTCAGTGATCGGTGCTGTGGTACTTTCCGTGGTCACCTCACCAGTTTCAGTAGTGGGAGTTTCTGAGGCTGAATTATCTACTGTTTCGTCGCTGGGAGTTTCAGCTATATCTTTGATATCTTCGATAACCTCTACCCCATTAGCAGGTATATCCTCTGCCTTCATCTCTACTGCATAGAATAAATTGAGACTGATGAGTACAGCTAATATCTCAATCAGCAATAAACTTCTGAAGAGCAATCCTTTGGTAGATTTAAACATAAATTCTCCTATCCTGATTATTTCGCTTACATAATATACTAATTCAAACATAAAAAAAGATTTCATAAGCGAACTTATGAAATCTTATGCAATCAATGGTCGAGGTGACAGGACTCGAACCTGCGACATCCTGCTCCCAAAGCAGGCGCGCTACCACCTGCGCTACACCTCGTCGATGGCGAGCATAGCAGGACTCGAACCTGCGACCCACAGCTTAGAAGGCTGTTGCTCTATCCAACTGAGCTATATGCCCAAAAGTGGAGCGGGTGATGGGAATCGAACCCACACAATCAGCTTGGAAGGCTGATGTTCTACCACTAAACTACACCCGCGTTGACCTAAAAAAGGATAGCAGAAAAGAACGACGAATACAAGAAGATAATTACAACAATTCAAATAACAAGTTAACAGGGGAATAAAAAAGAAAAGAGTGCTCTTGCACTCTTTGTGGTGGGCGAAAGTGGATTCGAACCACTGAAGTCACTGACAACAGATTTACAGTCTGCCCCCTTTGGCCACTTGGGTATTCGCCCCTATTCAATAATGTTGTTTGGTGGGCCATCAGGGACTCGAACCCCGGACCGACCGGTTATGAGCCGGCTGCTCTAACCAACTGAGCTAATGGCCCGCACATCGACAACAAGGAGAATTATAAATAGCATTATAAAACTTGTCAACAGAGTATGTTTTGTAAATATTTTTAATCGATGTCTTCAACTAAGCAATTTTTAGCGTAGATATTGTATTCATAATATAACATAATGAATATAAATACATTTTAGGAGACTTGTATGAAAACTAAGTTTAAGTTGCTGTTGATTCTCGCGATAGCAGCGATTTTGATGCTATTTACCGGCTGTTCCGTCGAAACCAGTTCTACTCTTGACATCGATGACGCTTTTAGCGGAACTCGTACTTTTGTCGCGACAGCAGACAAAGAAATCATCAATGAGTTCAAAGGTAAACGCAAAGATTTAGAAACTCTGATCGAAGACTCCATACCTGAAGGTTTTGATCACGAATTAGTCACTACTGACGACAATGGTTTACAGCTCACTTTGACTGCTAGTTTTACTAATCAAGATGAGTACGTCGAAAAAATGAATAGTTTACTCAAAGCAGGTGGCATTAATTCCTCCTTTGAAGTCAGCTTCGATATGAGTCCTGTCAACGACACATTCATCAGCAATTTAGAATACCAAGACAATGCTGACAATCAAGTTCTATTAGCCTGGTTAGACAATATCTTCAAAGATCAGTCAGAAAACAAGAGTATTTTCCAGAATGATTACAATAATAGCTTATCTTTGAAATATAATAATTTCGAAAAAACGCTCACTCGTAAGGACGGCTACTATAAGTCTGAAGATTTCAGATTATATGATCCCGATTCCACTTCAATACTACTCAAAGCACTTGATCAAGATCAAAGCGTCTGCTCCATTGTATTTGAGATTCCCGCCATTAATATTGATACTGAGCAAATTGTTCCTACGGAAGAAAATGCATCGGCCTTCAATCTAGATATGCCTAGTAGTGTGCAAAATTGGTTAGATAATCTAGGTATTGAACCTATAGTAACTAATAAGAAAGCCTTTTATAACTCTACCCTCAATAAAGTATTTTTTCTAATTAATCTTGATGGTACTCACGAGGATATAGAGACTGCTATCAACCAAGTCCTACAAACTAATTTTGAATATACTGTTACAGTCGATTCTTCGGATGAAAGTGTTCTAGCTACCAATTATGCTATTCATACTGAGGGGTCTTCTGATAAATCAGTATTTCCTGAATTAAGATTTTACCTATGCATGCCTAATGACGCTCGTTTAGCTGAAGAAGATTCTGAGAACAGTACAAATTCAGGTTATCAAGGTAAACCAAGTCACTCTCCTGCAAGTAACTATATTGCATTCAATGTTCCAGAATTAGAAATCCCACATACCGATTACTTAATCCCTATAAATATTATAAACGAACAATGTGATCTGAATTATTCAGCCTCTTTACCTGTTCAAGAGCTGAGTATAATCGACGATTTGAGCTCCAGTTCCAATATCGAGCGAAGTTTTGCTTTCAAAGTGAACAGCTTGATGTCAGATAATTTTAATTCCATGGTCAAGCCCAAATTAGAGGCACTGGGTGCTACCATAACTACTGAAGAAGTTGAAGAAGAAACCCAACCTACCCAATCAAAGGCCGAAGAAAAAGAAGAAAAAGAAGAAACAACAACAGCTGAAACAACTAATGAAGCAACTATGACAGAATTAGCTGTTACTGCCGAGAAGGATGATCAGAAATCTGTCTTAATCACAGCTAAATTTAAGTCTCAAGATGTTTTTAAATTAAATGATCTCACAAGCAGGGTATTACCCCTGACTACTCAGATTAGCCATGTAAATACTGGTCTGTTCACTTATCAAGACATCCTCTTCCACAAAATGACAGGTCCTCATCCTCCTGTTCGCTTTAAAGTATATGCTCCCAGTATGAGCAAAATACGTACCATTCCCTTCTCTGTTTTCAAGGCTTTAGATGATATCAGTTACTCAGAATATTCCTCACTAACTTCATTGGTATCTGACTTGATAAATAATTTCAGCGATAATAGCAATAATTCTTTTCAACAATATCTACAGAATTTAGATCGATCTCCTGAGGAAGAAGCTAAATTCAGAGCAGTGATGGAGTGGGTTAAACTATGGGACGGACGTAGAGATTCACAGCCTACAACAAGTCCTATCTTCTCTAACAATTTCTTTAATTTTTTGGAACCCACTAATTTTTATGCCAAAGATGCTGAAGACAAATTGGTGACAATTGATCCATCCAGACCATTTGAAATCAACGAGATTACCGATCGTGTGGTCGACATTAATCCTCGTTACGATGCTGAAATCAAAGGCATTTACTTCGTCAAAGGATATAGATTAATTCCGATTATCGTGACTATTGTATCTGCTCTATTGCTGATAATAGTGATAATTTGGTTGATTCTCTTCCTGATCAAACGTCAAAAAACTGCAGCTCGAAGAGGGCCAAAGCAATACCCTGTGCAACCTCAGTATCGACCACAACATAGACCTCAGGTGGGACAGACCTATAATAATTCGGCTGCTCCTTATCCTTATCCTCAACAAGGTGTGCAGCCAATGCAACAGCCGCAACAGCCTATTGAGAGACCAGTTGTTCAGCAGCCAATACAGCATAGATCACCACAACAACATGTCAATCCATATAATATTACGCTGGCTCCACAACAACAGCAGGTAACTCCACCACAGCAACCTGTTGATCCACCGCTGCAACCGCAGCAGCCTACCATGCAACCGCCACAGCAGAGTGTAGCTCCGCCGCAGCAGCCACAACAGTCGCAGCAATAGTCCAAATCAAGTAAATTTAATAAAGAGAGAGTTTGACTTATAATCAAGTCAAACTCTTTTTCATTGCTCTTCGGAGTATAGGAAGGTAATTATGTTAAGAATCGATTCACTGCTGACTTACGAAAACACTTTAGCTTCTGAACTACTAAAAAAATATGAATACCCTTGGGAAGTATTACCTGAAATCAAAGATTATATTTTGAATATTGCTGAACAATTAGATCCTAATTTGTATACAGAAATTTTCCCCCAGGTGTGGGTACATAACTCTGTCAAAATAGCTCCTACAGCCTCTATCAATGGTCCTTGCATCATCGATGAGGGTAGCGAAATAAGACACTGTGCTTTTATCCGCGGTTCAGCTTTGATCGGCAAAAACTGTGTCGTAGGTAATTCTTGCGAGCTCAAGAACAGTATTTTGATCGAAAAAGTCGAAGTTCCTCACTACAACTATGTAGGCGACTCCATCTTAGGAATACGTGCTCATTTAGGCGCTGGTGCCATCACTTCTAATATCAAATCTGATCGCAAAAATATCATAGTACGCCACAACGATACACTGCACGAAACTGGCTTACGTAAAATCGGTGCGATAGTAGGAGATGGCGTAGAGGTAGGCTGTAATAGCGTGCTGAATCCTGGCACCATCATCGGTAGAGGCAGCCGTATCTATCCCCTCTCTATGGTGCGTGGTTACGTCCCAGCCAACTCCATCTACAAAAGCAAACAAGATATTTGCGAGCTAGATTAAACCTCAAAATATTATTCCAAGCAAATGAAAACTCCCATCCCTACGCTGTAGGAATGGGAGTTTTTAACAATTTTCAATGAGCTTAAAATTCGAACACATTGTGATCGTGCTTGACGACCTCTTCGTCTAGACGATGGTTGTCGCTTCTTTCACGGCGTTCACCACGATCATTACGTCTGCGTCCACCCTCACGACGATCATTACGACCACGTCCGCCACGAGAACTTTCACGGCGATCATTGCGACGCGGACGTTCCTCCACATAACCTTCTGGTTTTTCTGTCAGGTCACGGATAGAGAGATCGATACGACCCTGATCATCGATGTTGATCACTTTTACAGTGACTGTATCACCGATCTGCACAGCATCTTCTACTTTGTCTACACGATCCCAACTCAAACGAGAGATATGAACCATACCCTCTTTGCCAGGAGCGAATTCGACAAAGGCACCAAAACTCATAAGACGAGTAACCTTACCAGTAAAGACTGAACCGATTTCAGGATCTCTGACAATACTGTCAATAATCTGTCTTGCCTGTTCTAAACTATCTAAATTAGCTGAAGCGATGCTGACATGACCGATAGGGCCATCTTCATCGATATTTATCTCAGTTCCAGTCTGCTCAGTGATCATCTTGATCACTTTGCCACCTGAACCGATGACTTCGCGGATCTTGTCAGCAGGTATATCGATCTGGACAATGCGAGGAGCAAATGGCGACAGCTCTTTACGGGGCTCACTGATGCAAGGTAAGAGAACTTCATTGATGATCTGTAATCTACCTTTGCGTGTCAGGGCAAAAGCGTCACGGATAATGTCATATGATAGACCGTCAACTTTGATATCTACCTGTATAGAAGTGATACCGTCAACCGTACCAGCAACTTTGAAGTCCATGTCACCATAGAAATCTTCAATACCTTGAATATCCATAAATACCAGATAGTCGTCCTTGTTATCTGGATTGACGATCAGACCTGAAGAGATACCTGCAACAGGTTTTTTGATGGGTACACCAGCTGCCATCAAAGATAGCGTACTGGCACAGACCGAACCTTGTGAGGTCGAACCATTGGACATGGTGATTTCAGAGACACAGCGAATAGCATAGGGGAATTCTTCTTCACTGGGCAGGACAGGTACAATCGAACGCTCTGCTAGAGCACCGTGTCCGATTTCACGTCTACCAGGTGAACGATTCGGTTTTGCTTCACCTACACTATAGCCAGGGAAATTGTAGTGGTGCATGTAACGCTTGTTGTCAGCAGGATCGACACCATCCAATTTCTGAGCTTCAGATAAAGGTGCCAGAGTGCAGATATTCAACACTTGTGTCTGACCACGGCTGAACAAACCACTACCATGGGTGCGAGGCAGCACATCGACAGCTGCTGACAGGGGACGAATCTCCTCGATACCACGACCATCGACGCGTTTATGCTCTTTGAAGAGATACTCGCGTACGATGGATTTTTCCATACTGTGAACTGCTTCACCGACTTGCTTGCTGTTGTCCTCTTCTTCGCTAGCGAAATGTTCGATGATCTCTTGAGTCAACTCTTTGACTGCGGTTTCACGAACCTCTTTGTCGGGGCTCAGCACGGCACCGCGCATTTTTTCATAACCGTAATTTTTGACTTGTTCTAAAAGATCCTTGTCGACACTGAATGATTGATATTCGTACTTCTCTTTACCTACTTCAGCCACAATCTCTTCGATAAAAGCACAGAGTCGTTGGATCTCTTTATGAGCTTTGATAATAGCTTCGAGCATGATGTCATCTGGTACTTCATTGGCTCCAGCTTCGATCATACACACCTTATCTTTAGTACCAGCGACCTTAAGATCTAGATCACTCTTCTCTTGTTGATCCAAAGTGGGATTGAGAATGATCTCACCATCTACTAAAGCCACTTGCAATCCAGCAATCGGGCCATTCCAAGGGATATCTGAGATGGCGACTGAAATAGATGAGCCGAGCATGGCTGCCATCTCCGGTGAATTATCAAAATCAACTGATAATACCAGATTGTTGATCGCGACATCATTGCGCAAATCTTTGGGGAATAGCGGGCGCATAGGGCGATCGATCAGACGAGCAGTCAGTATGGCTTTCTCCGAAGGACGGCCCTCACGACGTAAGAAACCACCAGGAATTTTACCGATACTGTACATGCGTTCTTCGTAATCCACACCTAAGGGAAAGAAATCGATACCTTCACGTGGAGAAGCCGAGGTGGCAGTTGATAGAACCACTGTATCCCCATAACGCACTAAGGCTGAACCATTGGCGAATTGAGCTAATTCGCCTACTTCAATCTGTAATTTGCGACCACATAAATCGGTCTCAAAAACTCTTTTTGACATATTACCTCCGTCCTGCAGACGGCAGCTCGTAGAGTCCCCACCCATACGGTCATCTGATGAAATCAACCTTGCAAAAGCATGGATCGGCAATCTACACTCCGCAGTCTGCAAAAAATTAGGAAAGGCGGTATAACCGCCTTTCTAGCTACTTACGTAAGTTCAGAGCAGAAATCAATTCACGATAACGCTCGATGTCTTCCTTCATCAGGTAGTCGAGCAAAGCTCTGCGTTTACCGACCATCATCAGCAGACCACGACGTGAATGGTGATCTCCCTTGTGGGTGCGCAGATGCTCAGTTAAGTGATTGATACGTTCTGTGAGCAGAGCAACTTGTACTTCAGGTGAACCAGTATCCTGCTCATTACGACCGAACTGTTTGATCAGTTCTTGTTTTCTGACTTTGTCCATAAATCCTCCTTATCAAAGCACAACGTAAACGGTCGGACTCTCCGCAAACCTTGTGCTGACGTTCTTAGAAATATTAGCACTTGCTAAAACTCAACGCAAATCTCACGCTATTTTTTAGCTTCACCTCTATCCTTGTCACTATATTCTTTTTGGCTTGACCTCGACTCAGAGCTAAGCTCCTGATCATGAGGCAGATGACGCCCTCTCTTATGTATCAAAAAATCTTTGAGTGCACGGAAATTCTGCCATAGCTCATTCATAGAAATCGATTCACGTCTAGTCTTGACCACCGTGTGTCTGATCTCGCCTTGACCAGTATCTGGATCGATATCAGTATCATAGCTCTCAGAACTGATAATCTCTGCATCATTCATCATCGATTTGATGGTATTCTTCTCAGCTTTAAGACAATCATTGATTTCACGTTGGCGTTTACGATAGTACTCACGTTTACGTAGATGATCTGTTCCTAATTGATAGAAAATCGAAGTTACCGGTACAGCTAACAGAGCACCGAGTACGCCGAAAAGTCCACCGCCCAAAATGATGGAGATGATCGCCCATACCGCTGGCAAACTGATACTGCGTTGTACACGATGTGGATAGATGAGGTTGGCATCGAGCTGCATAACGATAAAGAAGATGACGATAAAGCCTATCGCCTTGCTGGGGCTGACGAAGAGCATAATCAGCAAACCAAAGGCACCACCGATCAGTGAACCTACTACCGGCACTAATACCGTCATACCACAAACTGTGCTGATCATCAGAGCAAAGGGGAAACGGAAAATACTCAAGATAACGAAGATCAAAGATCCGACAATCAGTGCTTCTGTCGTCTGAACATAGACAAAGTCGGAGAAAACTCGGTTAGTCAACGACATCAAATTATTGACAACTGGCATATGGCTGGGCTTTACAGTCAGTTCGATCACACGACGAAGTTGACGCAATAGACGTTTTTTATCTACTAATAGATAGATAGAAACTAAGATGCCGATCAACAATTGGCCGAAGAAAGTCGCAATGCTGGTGATCACAGAACTGATGGTATGAGGTGCTGTTTGAATGATTTGATTAATCCAACTTGTAGCTTGATTATTAAAATTGCTCAACACCGAAGGATCTAGATGGTACTGAATCAATTTCTGATTTATTTTCTCGAAAAAATCTTGGAATTGAATTGAATAGATGCGGAAATTGTTCAAGAATTCCGATATACTGTCGATCAATTGCGGAATTAGAATAAATAAAAGTCCCACAATCAAGCCGATAAAAAGTAAATATGAGAAGATGATGGCGATAGCCCGTGCTTGCTTAAAAGTCAGCTTTTTGAGACGCAACAAATGTCGCTGAAAGAACTTTACCGGTCGGTCGAGCATGTAGGCTATGATCAGAGCGATGAAAAGAGGAGCAGATACTGTCAGCATGTCAGCTATACTCGACATGATATTGTCGAATTTAACGATCACAAGCACACTGGCCAGCACCCCTAGAATCAGGTAAATAATATAGCGTTTCTTGAAGTTAATCATACTGACTCCCCTTCTGCAGCTATAATCTCTGAACGAGAGCACGGAAATCTTCTCCGCGCTGTTCGAAATTAAGATAGCGGTCAAAAGAAGTTCCTGCAGGTGTCAAGACAACACGGTCGCCTGGCTTGGCCCACTGTCTAGCGATCTCTAAAGCTTCTTCATAGTTATTGACTCGCTGTATCTCTACATCCTTACCTTCTAGACAATTTTCTATGAGATCGGAGTTTTGACCACAGAGAATAACTTGTCTACTAGTAGCTGCTATGGCTGATCCTAGCTGTGAATAATCACATTTTTTGTCTTGGCCACCCATAATCAAGATGTTGTTACCAGTTTTTTCACGAAAAACTGAGAGCGTTGCAATGCTGCGATTCGGTGAACTGTCGATACTGCTATTGTAATATTTTACACCATCGACCTCTCGTACCAATTCTACACGGTGGGCTACACCGCTAAAAGTTGTAGCTACTTGTTCTATAGCAGGAATATCCACATCGCCATCCACAGCGGCACAAGCTGCGAGAAAATTCAACACATTGTAATCGCCTGGCAGCAATAAGTCAGAACGATCAATCAGCAAGCTGCGTTCTGAGCCTCGCTGGCGCCACAGTTTCCCATCCTCCATGTAGAAAGAGAGGCCAGCATATTCAATAGGATGATTGGCGAAGATAATACGCTCCCCCTTACTCTTGCTGACAAATTGCTTGAAGTAAGCATCATCGGCAAACAACACTGATTTATCTGTGATTTTCTGATGTGCCAGCAATTGCTCTTTTGCCGTCACATACTCAGCCATATCGCGGTGGACATTCAGATGGTTGGGAGTGATGTTGGTGACCACTGCGATCTTAGGTGAAACTGAAGCTGTGAGCAATTGAAAACTTGATAGCTCTAAAACTACACGATCCTCACTCGAGATCTGCTCAATATCACTGAGTAAAGGTCTACCTATGTTACCGCCTAAGAAAACTCTATATCCCTGAGCGCGCAATAACTCTGCGATCAAGGTCGATGTCGTAGATTTTCCATCACTACCAGTGACACCGATAATGGGAGCAGGACAATATGTCATGAAGATCTCCATCTCGGAAGTCAGAATAGCTCCACGTTCAAGTTCACTGCGAATATGTTCTTCGTCTGGTCGCAAGATTGGAGTTCGAAAGATGAGGTCAAATCCCTGTAAGTTTTGGAGATAATCTGTACCCAAAGACCAGGATATGGCTAAGCCAGACTCGGCTAGCTCCGCACGATAGCTAGATAGTGCAGGATCATCTGCCCCACGTTGATCGAAAGCTGTGACCTTTGCTTTTAATTCAGCGAGCAATTTGATCAGAGGACGATTACTGATACCCACACCAATAACAGCTACTTTTTTACCTGCAATAAATTGCTTGAACTCCTGGAAATCAATCGAACTATTCATACCATATCCCCAGATTTTTTATTTTATTGTAAACCAAAAATATCTAACGGGAATATAAACTACCTAAAATATAGTCTGCTAGACGTAAGGGCAGGATACAATTTAAGAAATAAAACAAACGATACTTTGCCCCTGCTACATACATACTTTTGGGATGTTTCTTATGGTAGATACGCCAAATATATTCAGCGATGAAACTTGCAGGCTTACCCGACAGTTCATCTTTTTCCATGCGGGCGATAGATCTCTTATATATAGAATAATAGGGACTGGACTCTTCTACACTCTTCTCACGATTAGCTGTGAAGCCACTTGCAATATCGCCTGGCAATAGTGCTGACACACGAATATTATAAGCTCCTACCTCTAAATTAAGTGCGCGAGCGTAGCTAACAAGTGCTGATTTTGAGGCCGAATAAAAGGCCTGAAAAGGTATGGGTAAGACAGCTGCCAAAGAACTCATGATGATGATTCTTCCCTCATTTTGAGCTCGCAAGATAGGTAGACAAGCATTGATCAGACGGACTGCACCAAAGAAATTCACATCGAATTGCTTTTGATAATCGAGCTCAGCCGTCTCTTCGATAGCTCCTGCAATACCGTAGCCAGCATTGGCAACCACCAAATTTATCCTTGATTCGAGCTCACAGATCTCAGCAATCGCTCTCTTCACACTGTCATTATCGCTGACATCAGTAGTGACATGCCTAATTCTCTCAGAATATTCATCTAAATGTGATCGTTCTATTCCTACTTGATCTGACTCTATATATTTGGCTGTTCGGCTGAGATTATAGACTTGCCAACCCTGACGAGCGAATAACTCTGCTACTGCTCTGCCTATACCAGAAGAAGCACCACTGATAACTAGTACTGGGTGCTTCTGTTCCTTATTTTGCCTATTGTTATGATCTATCAATCTCTCACCTTCTCAACGATCTTGGTCTTATCTTAAATTAAGCTAAATACCAATGACAATCGTTGACTTTGGTCCAGACGCTGCCGTGTTCTTCAGCTGTTGCCTGATAGATGATACGCTGACGACGACGTTCATAGTCAGGATCTGGTAACGGAATAGCTGAGAGCAAGGATTTAGTATACGGATGCAGAGGATTTTCATAGATCTCGTCAGCATCTCCTAACTCGACGATCTGACCCTTGTGCATGATGGCGATACGGTCAGAGATGTACTTCATCATAGCTAAGTCATGAGCGATGAAGAGATAGGTTAAATTCAGATCCTTCTGCAACTGCTTAAATAGATTGACCACCTGTGCTTGAATAGATACATCCAGAGCAGATATAGGTTCATCAGCGATGATCAAGCTAGGATTCAAAGCCAGTACACGAGCTATGCCGATACGTTGGCGTTGTCCACCTGAAAACTCATGTGGATAACGATTAAGATGTGCCTTATTCAGACCGACACTCTCCAATAAATCCTCTAGTTTCTGCTGACGCTCATCCCTATTCAGATAAAGTCTGTGGATATCCATTGGTTCAGAAAGTATATCCTTGATAGTCATACGCGGATTCAACGAAGCATAGGGATCCTGGAAGATCATCTGAATCTTACGACAGAGTTCTAAGTGTTCATCACGCTTTAATTTGCCAGAAATATCCTTGCCTTCGAAGATGATAGAACCAGCTGTCGGTTGATAAAGTTTGATGATACTTCGTCCTGTAGTAGACTTACCAGAACCCGATTCACCGACCAATCCTAGAGTACAACCACGTGGGATATAAAAAGAAATATCATCTACTGCTTTAATAGTCTGTTTACCCGTCTTAAAGTATTGTTTGAGATTTTGTACTTCTAAAACTTTATCTATCATCTCGCACCTCACTTTCTGCACCATGTTGTTCACGATAATAAGCTATGCGTTCACGAATACGTGCCGGTATCTCAATTTTCGGAGCATCTGGATGCAATAACCAGCTCTTGACTTTGTGAGTTTCACTCACAGAGAAGTAAGGAGGTTCTTGCTCGTAGTCAATTTTGAGAGCAAACGGATTACGCGGTGCAAACGGATCACCTTTAGGAGGATCAAGCAAACTAGGAGGCGAACCTACAATAGTCTGCAAGGGCTCTTGGCGTGATTTAGTCAAATCTGGCATAGAGGTCAGAAGTCCCCAGGTATAAGGGTGTTGTGGATTATAGAAAATCTCATCAGATGTACCGATCTCTAAGATCTTGCCACCATACATAACGGCGACGCGATCAGCCATATTTGCCACAACACCTAGATCATGTGTTATGAAAATAATAGCTGTACCTATCTTCTTTTGAATACGCTTTAGCAACTCCAAAATCTGTGCCTGAATAGTTACGTCAAGAGCTGTCGTCGGCTCGTCTGCGATCAAAATTTTGGGATTACCAGCTAGGGCAATAGCGATCACCACACGTTGTCTCATACCACCAGAAAACTGATGTGGATAACTATGATAACTGGCCTTCGGGTTATTGATATCAACCAATTCCAACAGTTTTAGAGCTTCCTGATAGGCTTCTTTATCTTTCAATTTGCGGTGTTTGATAATTACTTCTTTGATCTGTTTTCCGATCTTCATCGTCGGATTTAGAGAAGTCATAGGATCTTGGAAGATCATGGCGATCTCTTTGCCACGGTAGTTCTCCATCTGCTTTTCTGATTTATCTAGCAGATTTTCACTATCGTACCAAACTTCACCACCAGCATAGATAGTATTCCCCTTTGGCAATAAACGTAATAGAGCATTGCTAGTGACACTTTTACCTGAACCTGACTCACCGACTATGGCTAAAGTCTCACCTGGATACAAATTAAAACTGACACCTCGCACTGCGTGGATAATACCAGCGTAAGTATTGAAATTAATATGTAAATCTTTTACTTGTAAAATCGGTTGCTTAGACATATAAACCTCCTACTTACGCTGCTTAGGATCAAGAGCATCACGTAGACCATCACCCACAGCATTGAAAGCGAAGATAGTCAAGGAAATAGCAGCTGCAGGTGCTATGATACGCCAGGGATAGAGATCCACCGACTTGATACCCTCACTGGCCATTGTGCCCCAAGATGGGAAGGGCAATTGAATACCTAGGCCGAGGTAACCTAGAAAAGATTCGGTGAAAATAGCTGACGGTATGGTCAACATCATGGTGACAATAATAGAACCCATCACATTTGGAATTAGATGTTTCATGATGATATGTCTAGTAGACCCGCCCATCACTTGCGAAGCCATGACAAATTCTCTCTGTTTGATACCTAAAATTTCACCGCGCACAATACGTGCCATATTGATCCAACCAGTGACAGTTAAAGCTAAGATCATCGGTAGAATACCCTGTTTCAAAACAACTAGGAAAATGATGACCACAAGTAGATACGGTACTGCTGATAACACATCGACGACACGCATCATAAAGTTGTCTATTTTCCCGCCCTTAAAACCGGCGATCGAACCATAAGCCACACCGATCATCACATCGATGATAGCGGCTACTAAACCGATAGAGAGTGATACTCTTGCTCCGTAGGCTAGACGCACAAAAACATCGCGTGCTAGATCATCTGTACCAAACCAGTTAACTGCATCAGGAGCTGCATTATATTTATCTCCCATCGCAGCATAGCCGAAGGGACGAACATAAGGTCCAATAATTGCGAATAAGATAATGATGGTCAAAATAATTAGACCTACTGTAGCTAATTTATTTTTGAAGAAACGCAAGCGAACTTCCTGCCAAAAGGTGATTGGCTTGCCACTTACTTTCTCTGCTTCTATCTCCTGTACGCCGACTAAGGTAAAGCTATCAGCCTCGAATTTGTAGTCAGCTAAATTTACTTTTGTACTACTCATTTGGCTTTTCCTTTCAGCGAAATACGCGGGTCAATCAAAGCATAAGAGATATCGACGATCAAAATTGCCGATAACAAAATGATGCTATAGAAGACGGTCACACCCATGATCAACGGATAGTCACGGTTGGTGATGGATTGGACGAAGTACTTACCTAGTCCTGGGATGCCGAAGATATTTTCGATAACTACAGAACCGGTGATAACCGCAGCAGTCAACGGGCCTAAATATGTAACTACAGGTAAGATGGCATTACGCATAGCGTGCTTAAAGATGACACGCTTGCGAGTCATACCTTTTGCTGTCGCTAATTTGACATACTCACTGCCCATCTGTTCCAACATTGCTGAACGTGTAAGCTTTGCGATAAAAGCCATGGGGCTTAAGGACAGAGTAATGGCTGGGAGCAATGATTGCATAAATGTACCCCAGCCACTGATTGGAAAGATCTGTAATTTAACAGCCAACAAATATTGCAAGACAGATGCCATCACAAAGCTGGGCACCGAAATGCCTAAAACTGCAATAATGTTCATGGTATAGTCTTGCCATTTATTGTGATTTAATGCAGCCAATGTGCCGATCATCAGACCAAAACTGACTGCCAAGAATATTGCCTCTAGACCTAGTGTGGCCGAGGTGGGAAATCCTTCATTGATAACTTTATTAGTTGTTAAATAACGACTTTTCATCGATGTGCCGAAATCAAATCTAACTACTTTGCCCAGATAATCACCATATTGTTGATACCAAGGATTATTTAGGCCATACTCAGCATTTAAACGTTCCAAAATCGAAGCAGAAATCGCTTTTTCAGCACTGAACGGGCTGCCTGGTGCACCACGCATCAGGAAGAAGGTAACCGTCACTATAATAAATAAGGTAAGGAAAATAGCGATAATTCGCTGAAAAATATATTTACCCATACCGGCTCTCCTCTCAAACAATAAAACCCTCCGAAGAGGGCTTTATCATTTAACGATTATCAGCTCTCTTCGGAGAAAGAGATCTATTTCATTTTTACGTATTTGACTAATAACTGACCTAAGAGGTTGATCTCTAAGGTGTCGACTCTGTCGAAATTAGTCAAGGAAGGTGCGGTGTTGAAGTAGAGAGGAATTACAGGCATGTCCTCTAACATGATTGCCTCTGCTTCTTTTAAGAGGGACTCACGTTTAGCGTCATCACCGAAGCTTTGATTGGCTTCGTCTAACTTAGCCTGGAAGTTCTCATTTGCCCAGTGTGTCTGGTTATTGTCACCTTCTTTTTCTTTGTACATCTTGAGGAAGTCGGCAGGATCGGTGATATCAGCACCCCAACCCAAACGACCGATCTGATAATCTGAATTTCTCAGAGACTCCAGATAGACATTCCACTCTTCATTGTGCAATTCAATGTTGATGCCCAATTTTTGTTTCCATTGCTCTTGCAGAGCCTGAGCGATTTTCTGGTGAGCATCACTGCTGTTGTACTTCAGAGTCAGAGTGAGTCCGCTGGCATCAGACAGACCTAATTCTGATAAGGCGGTAGCCAATTCTTGCTTGGCAGTGTCGACATCGTTGTCTTTAAAACCTTGTGTGTTGAATTGAGGTACATATCCTAAAGCAGGTCTTTGTCCACCCTTGGTGATATTGTCGATAATGGTCTGACGATCGACGGAATAGGCTAGAGCCTTACGCAGATGCACATTGGATAATTGGGGATCCTCTGTATTCAGCTTGAACCAGTATACAGCTAAGTTATCTAACTGACGGTAACTGGGAGATTTTTGTGCTTCATCGATGACGTCCTGAGCGATGGTATGTACAGGTGAACCGACATGATCCAATTCGCCGTTGACGAATTTACGATATACAGTGTTCTCATCTTCGATCAATTCGACACTGATCTTTTCTACGTCGACATTAGCTGCATCATAGTATTTCTCGTTTTTGGAGAATTGCAGATCGGAACCCAGATTATAAGCATCGAGTACATAAGGGCCTGAACCGATATAGCTCTCAGGCTTGGTCATCCATTCAGGATCTTTGACAACTTCAGGATCAACGATGGCAAAGGTGGCATATGAAGCCTGATCAGGGAAAGAAGGATCGCCCTGTTCGAGAGTAACTTCTAATGTCTTCTCATCTTTGACAACTAATCCCACTTCTTCTGCTGTACCTGTACCTTCAGCATAAGCCTTAGCACCTTTAATCGGGAAGAAACGCTCAACCTGACCAGAATTCAGTTCTGGTGAGATAGCACGTAACCAGGATAATTTAACAGTCTCTGCAGTCAACGGATTACCATTGGAGAAGGTTAAGCCATCGCGCATAGTAAAAGTCCATACAGAGTAATCCTCATTGTGCTCAAATTTCTCGGCAGCTTCACCTACTACTTCACCAGCGTTGTTGACATCTACCAAAGTCTGGAAGACTTGAGAGGCGACAAATGACGACTGGTTATCGCTCATGCGAGCAGGATCGAGATCGGGGATGTCACTCTTAATTGCTAGACGCAAGGTTTTGTCGCTGGAACCACCTTCCTTAGCAGCTGAATCTGTGCTGCTAGTTTCTCCAGAACTTTTGCCTGAGCAACCAGCTAAGACAACTGACAACACCATAAGGATTGCTAACAGCAAACTTAATACTTTTCTGTTCATACTAACTCCTTTCCTGGCTATAAACTTATCTACGTAAAAGCTGAGATATGTCGATAGCAGACAAAAAAATATTTTGGTCATTATGACAACTAAGTAAAAATGGGTCAAGTTTTGTCTATTTTTAGCAATTTTATTGGTGTAAACCCATAAAAATTCGTGAAATAAAAATATAATTTTGTATAACTTTCACAAGACGTTGAGAATTTTTGAACAAAAATAAAATCCTACAAGTTTTTGTAGGATTGGTGCGGAAAACAGGACTTGAACCTGCACGATATTGCTACCACTAGCACCTGAAGCTAGCGCGTCTGCCAATTCCGCCATTTCCGCATTTTTGACACCGCTGTGAATTATATTATATTTTCGGTGTTATTGCAAACCACACATATACAAATAAAAAACGGCTGCAAGTCGATCAGCTTGTACTCCGGCTGAGTATCTTCCATACGCCTAAGATTGCTCATACTGCTCACATAATTTTCCATACGGGAGATATGCTTCCCCATTGTTGCGGCAGTTTCCCTCGTTTGGAAATTGTCGCTGGCTTGCAGCATTTCATTATAGCCCTTTAGTACTGTCAAGGGGGTGCGCAAATCATGGGCAAAAGCGGCGTTGAGTACTTTTCTTTCTTCAACTTGCCGCCACATTTTGGAGAAATTATCCGCAAGGGTTATCCTCATGATTTCAAAAGACATGCAGAGCTGTCCCAATTCATCTTTGCTGTCATAATCGATAGAAAAGTCCAAATCATTGTTCGCTATTTTTTCAGAAGCTGTCCTCAGTTCCGCAAGCGGCTTTTTCAGCCTGTTTCTGTAAAACAGCAGCGCAGCAGCGATAATACAGAATGCAGAGTAAATGGGTGCAGCAATTATGGGAAGCATCTCCAGTATAGCGATTGTGCGCTCGTCCTGTTTCAACATTGAAGCAAGTTCAGTCCCAATATAGGTGCCTTCGCCTAACTGTTCCCCCCGCTCATTCGTCAAATAATATTTTTCGCCGGACGGGGGATAAGTTGCTCTGATACCTTCGGCAACACTACCACAGATCGAAAAAGTCGTTACAGATAGAAAGACTGCGAATACAACAAAGGCAATTACATAAAGAACAAGGCTGTTTCGGAGAGATAAATAGTGCTTGTGGTAATTTACTTGACCCATTTGTATCCACACCCCCAAACTGTTTCAACATATATATGGTCGGTGTATGCAGCAATTTTAGTCCGTATCCTGCGGATATGCTCTGCCACAACGCTACTGTCGCCCTCGCTGTCATAACCCCAAATACACTCATAAATCCGTTCTTTATCAAAGACCTGTCCTGGATTTTGAGAAAGCAGTTCCACAATATCAAATTCTTTTTTTGCAAGACTGATACGCTTATTGCCAAGGAACAAACAACGTTCTGAATAGTCAATCGTCAAATCACCAGAAAACTTAACTTGTGCTTCAAAATTGTGTCGTGCTTCCCGGCGCAGATGAGCGCGCACCCGCGCTTCAAGTTCAATAAGTGAAAAGGGCTTTACAATGTAATCATCGCCGCCAACAGCAAAGCCTTTTACCTTATCTGTATCTTCGATTCGAGCAGTCAAAAAAAGAATCGGACAGGATATGTAATCGCGGATACGCTTGCAAACTTCTAACCCGTCTGTTCCGGGCATATTGATGTCAAGCAAAATAATATCCGGTTGTTTTTCCACTTGCTTTAGTGCTTCTGCACCGTTGAAAGCAGGCAGGACACGAAAGCCCTTGCTTTCAAAAAAGCTGCTGAGCATAGAAACAATATCGCTTTCATCGTCAGCGATTAAGATTTTTGCCTCCACTTTATACACCTCCTAACAATTAAGTGTATTGCTCATTTTTCAACTATTTATCAATTATCTTACTGTCCATTCTTCTCCCGTCAACGGGCTTTTCTGAGTTCCTTATTGATAGCGGTCATAGGAAACACCACAACTTCTTGCAAACCGCGGCGTAGTATGCAGAAAGGGACGCTATCTCTCGATAACGTCCCTTTTACTTGGTTATTCACTTGTAACCTGTTTGCCAGCTGTCCTTAAAATGCGATGACATAAGGGTTTTTGTTTGTTTTCTTATCTCAACGCACTTAACCCATACTGAGTTATACAGCCGCTAAAATACTATCTAAATCACTATTTGAGTAGCAGTGCTTTTTTACATGTCTCGACTAGATGATCAGCCGTCAAACCATATTCTTCCTGTAGGAAATCTACGGGACCAACTTGACCAAAACGCTCGACTACAGCGTTTTTTAGCATCACCGCAGAGCGTACTTCTCGCGGCTGCTCAGTCAAAACGGCTGCTACAGCATCACCTAGACCACCAACAGCATTGTGGTTTTCTGCTACGACTAGAGCCCCTGTCTTTTTAGCTGACTCAACAACTAAGTCACGATCGATGGGTTTGACTGTGAACATGTCGACGACACGAACCTCTACACCCTGCTCAGCTAATTTTTCGGCTGCTACCATCGCCTCGCCCACCATCAATCCACAGGCGATTATAGTGAGATCATCACCTTCGCGGAGAATGTTACCCTTGCCGATGGTGAACTCAGAATCTTCACTGTATATCTTGTAATAGTTCTTACGTGTGCTACGCATATAGGTTAAACCAGTCAAATCCTTGACTTGCTCTAGAATTTTGCCGAATTCTACACCATCAGCGAAATCAAAGACATGTGAACCTGGAACTGCTCGCATCAAAGCCATATCCTCAAACGGCATATGTGTACCACCGTTGAAAGCTGCAGCGACGCCAGGATCCGAACCAAAAATACGTACGCTGTTACCAGCATAGCCAATGGAGAGGAAAACTTGGTCGAAGCAACGTCTGGAAGCAAAAGGTCCAAAGGTATGGACAAAAGGCTTTTTGCCGACCATGGAAAGACCAGCTGCAACACCCATCATATTAGCTTCAGCGATACCACAGTTGATGGCACGATCAGGATTCTCACGCCAAAATTTATAAGTACCAGCAGAATTCATCAGATCAGCATCGAGATAAATAACCTCCGGGTCAGCAGCAGCCAGCTCCTTGATTTTGGCACCAAATACATCCTTATGTGTCACCTTTTCTTTGGTTTTATCAAAAACTACTTTATACATTAGGCTTCCTCCAACTGTTTGAGAGCTTCTTCGAGCACTGTCACAGAATCTTTGCCGAACTCTTCATCGATGGCGATATGGTGATTGAGCACGATATCTTCGAGGCGTTTGAGGCCCTTGCCTTTGACAGTATGCAAAACTATACAAGATGGACGACCCTTCTGCTGTTTGCACTGTTCGATCGCTTCGTCGATAGCGACAACATCATGTCCATCGACATCCAAGGCAAAGAAACCGAAAGATTCAAACTTATCCTTAAATGAATCCATATCGATGATATCTTTGAGTTCGCCGTCTAATTGCTTGCCGTTATAATCGATGAACCAGATCAAATGATCTAGCTTCTGAGCGGCAGAAAACATAGCAGCTTCCCAAACTTGACCTTCATTGCTCTCACCGTCGCCGATGAATAAGTAGGTGTAGTTTTCACGTCCGTCGAGCTTATTGCCTAGAGCTATACCACAAGCTTGTGAAGTTCCTTGACCTAGTGAGCCAGTAGTAACGTCGATACCAACTGTCTTCTGACGATCACAATGACTAGGGAGGTTAGTATTAGGTTGATTGAGTGTGTCGAGTTCCTCTAAAGGGAAAAATCCTTTGATAGCCAGAGTGGCATAGACAGCAGGACCGGCATGTCCCTTACTCATCACTAAGTAATCGCGATCTGGATCATGTGGATTCTTAGGATCGTATTTCATTTGTTTGCCGTACAAGACAGCCAGGGCATCGACTACTGACAGTGATCCACCAAGATGTCCGAAACCGCGTTTAACAATTTCTTTGGCAGTGAGCAAACGAATCTGGGCAGCTAAAGTCCTGAGTTCCTTTTCTTTTGTTTTATCCATTTACTACTCCATAATCTATCCGCACTAGGCGAACTTTGTGTTTTTATTTATTTTAGCACGAAAAATTTCGTACTTAACCGACAAAGGTACGACCTTCAGGATAAATGTGCTGAGTACGTGCAGCCTTTTTCGACAGAAAACTCAGAGCCATTGATGCTGGACCAACACGTCCGATATACATAGTCACAATAAGCCCTAAACGCGAAATGATTCCTAGGTGTCGTGTACCGAGCGAAGAGACCCCTACCGTACCAAATGCTGACACTGATTCATAGACCATATCTATCATAGAATAGTGGGAATTATCCAAGGCAAAACTATGAGTTATAGACAATAAAATAGACATCGACCAGGTCAAGATCAAGGCCATCATCAAGATGCTGACTGAACGACGGATGATATCATCGCTCAAACGATGTTTGAGTAGGTGCACCTCACGATTTTTACCAGATATATCAGATTTAACAGCAGCTGCTAATACAGCAGCAGTAGTGATTTTAATACCTCCACCAGTTGAAGCAGGACCTGCACCGATAATCATCAAAACAATACCCAAAGCCTTAGACGCTGGGCTGAGAACGGCTTGATTGATGGAGTTAAAGCCCGCTGTACGCAAAGTCACCGATTGGAAAAAGGCAGCCGTTAAACGTTCTACAGTCGGCAATTCAGCTAGTGATCCTGCGACGGCAGGTCTTCTCGATTCGACAAAATAGAAAAACAGAGTTCCAAAGAGCAATAAGATCGCAGTGACCACTAATACTAGTCGAGTATGGAAACGTAAGGTGCGAGTCTTCTTGAAATGTAGAATCTCTCCCCAAACAACAAAACCTAAACCACCAGAGATAATCATCACCGCTGTACCTAAAATAATCCAATGGTCTCCAGTAAAAGCTGTCAGGCTGGTACTAGGACCAGATATATCGCCCATCAGATCGAAGCCAGCATTACAAAATGCTGAGACTGAGTGAAATATTCCTCTCTTCACGGCGGCCAACATAGGCATATATTTACTGAAACGCCAGACGAAGAAGATGGCGCCGATAGATTCCATGACGATGGTGATGGTCATGATCCGACGCACCAGTAAAAAAGTCTGATTGTAGTCTATACCAGCCGTGGTCTTATGCAGGGCACGGGTAAAATTCAGATTCATACGTCGCTGTAAGCCGATGCCGAAAGCACTGAGTATAGTCAACAGCGATAGACCGCCAATCTGAATCAGAATCAATATGATGGCTTGACCAAAATTGCTCCAACCTGTAGCTGTATCTACAACAACTAAACCAGTCACACAAGTGGCAGAAGTAGCTGTAAACAGAGCAGTCAGAAAAGAATGTCTACCTTCAGCAGCTGATATGGGCAAACTGAGCAGACACGCCCCCACTAGTATAGTGAACAGAAAGCTGATCAAGATCAGACGTGAGGGATTACCATACAATGTCTTGCGTAGACGATGATGTAGAGTCATGCGTGTTTTCTGTAAATTGACAGTACCGCCTGTCATTTCAGAGATCGATTGTTGATTATGATTAGCTTGCGAAGATTCGTTCATACACTCACTCTAAATCACATCATCATCGGAGTTGATGCTCACATCTTCGATCAGAGCATAGTGCTCACTGATGTACGGGAAAGTGCTACGATTGCAGATCATCATCACTCGATCGTAAGGATGTAGTTCTGTTTCACCGTCAGCGACTTCTACGCGATGATCACTGGCATGTGCTACTAACACAACGCGGTTACGACCGGAAAACTCAATATTTTTCAGTTTTTTGCCAGCGATATAGGCATTGGGCTTTAAGATGAATTCTACGATGACATTATCCGTGCCTGATATAGTGTGTACCAGACTGATACCGCTGTGCTCGACCTCTTGGTTCAACACCTTGGCTAGCAACATAGTACTGGAGAAGGTATTGAAAATACCCATCTTTTTAATAATTGGAATATTTTTGGGTTCATTGACGCGACAGATGGGATTATTGATTCCGAATAAGGATTTAGCCATCTGACAAGCGATGAGGTTCTCTTCGTCCTTACCAGTCAGTGCCAAAAAGATATCTGCATCAGCTGTGCCGGCATCAGCTAACACCTGAGAGTTACAGCCATCTCCCATCAACACTTCTACCCCATACTCATCAGCAATATTTTGACAAGTCTGTAAGTTTTTATCGATCAAGGTGATGGATATGTGATCCATCTCGTGCACCATGATCAGTCTGATGAGATTGGCAGCAGATTTACCACCACCGACAATTATTACCTTCATCTATACTCCTAGGTCGATATTATTATCTTGTAATCCCAAAATCTCTATAGTTTTATCTACGGTCAAGCTGGTTGCACAGATCGGTGAAATACCGAGGCTGCGGACAAACTCTTCGTTCTCTGGGGAATAAACACGGGCTAGACAATACTTGATATCATAGATCTTCTGGGCGATTTCACAGACCATAATATTGGTATTCTCATTTTCATCCATGGCGATAACAGCAGCCGCTTGTCTGATGCCTGCAGTTTCTAAAATCTCGATATCTATAGGGTAACCAGCCACCATCTCGACATTGAGATCAGCGATGCGATCAAGCCGCTCACGGTCGCGATCGACGACGATCACATCAAGACCTTGCTCGGTGAATAATTTTACTAAATGCCTACCTGAGCGACCGCAGCCGATCAGCAATATATGCATGAGACACCTCCGAATAGACCACCATTATAGTACGTTTGTAGCTACTCAACTAGCTTGAAAATATTATTGTCTGTCAAATAGGTATCCACATTGTAGGCGATCAGGACATCTTGCACTCGGAATCTAGACAACAATTGTTTAAATGATTTATCTAAAAAACGCATATCTACGACATAAATACGCTGATAATTGCTAGTCAAAAAGGGCAACATTGAATTGCTATAAGAATCCTTGATCAAAAGTAAATTACGTTCATTTTCAATACCTGTATCAATGGTGATGATACCTTGATTATCACCTAAGAAAACACGGTAGGGATCATAGCTGAACAGATCATCACGTCTGTAGACTCCGTTGGCGATCAACTTGTTTTTATCATCATAACAACGCAATTTATTATTTAGATTGTTGGTCTGGTGCTGCCATATTTCAATCTGATCAGGAATTTGAGTAAATCCTCCAGCCTGAGCATAGAGAGAACCGAGAAAGTCTTCTTTGACTACTACTTTGTTGTATTCTGACTCAACAGGCAAATCAACGCCAGTCGCCTGCAGAAAAGATCTCGCTCCGTTATAAGCACCGAGTGAGTTCCAGTGATGATCGGTGCGATAATATGCTTTCTTCCCCATGGCGGCCAGTGCATCATAACAATTAATAGTCTTGAAATTATCAAGTTTATTATAGGTCTGATCGATAAAATCAGCTTGGTTCAATGTCGGCAGATGTGCTGGCAATTCGCTCCTGATCATCTCAGACGCTGTGGGTATCAACATGAAATAGTAATTGATCGGCTTGTCCTCGCTGCTGGGCAAATCTAAGGCTGATAGATAACGAGTATTCTTGGTGCTCTGCCTCAGATCATGAGGATTGTTCAGCTTAACTAAATAATCATCTCCACCAAAGATAACCCGTCCATTATCTGACCGCTGCATCGACCATAAGTAAAGTCGATTAATACTCAAGAAAAAATCTCGGTACGGCATCTGGTCATTAGAGAAATCTTCAAATTCACGCATGAAGGTGCCGTCTAGAATATTTGTAGTACTTATATCGGGAAAATGCTGTAATTGACGTCTTTCCTTTTCTGAAAAATCCAGCTTCGGATGTAGACCATGCAACAGCATGCCGGTGAATAAGAACAACAAGAAGATGATGCTAGTCAAGCTATGACGATTGACTAATAAGAAAGAGAAAAAGCCTTTTCCTTCCTGCTCAAAACGCTGAATACGCTCACGATTTTTATCGATCTTAGCACGGTGTTCCAGCATCTTCTGACGAGCTTTTTCGCTCTCGTCACTCTGATCAAAATTTTCCTCTATCGGCTTCTGAACAGTCGGTTTATGAACACTCGGGGTCGGAATAGTCGGGGGCTGAACACTCGGTGTTTGAATAGCCTTCTTCTGAAACGTTGACTGCTCAACTGTTTGCGTCGGTTTATTTAACTGCCCTGACTCTATTCTCGCTGCAGCAAGTTCTGCCAATTCTTTTTGGCGGCGCTTCAAAAATTCGATGCGCTCCGCTGCGGTCATCACGGGCTCATCTACAGATTCTGCTCTTTTTTCTGGTGGTAAAACAAACTTACGCATACTAGAACCTGAAATACAAAAATGGATTATAGCTAGAGTTGATCAGACAACTCAAAATCACCAACACTAACAATACACCCACCACAATTTGGAGAAGCTCCCACATAAATTGAGCTCCGATACCTCGTTCGTTGAGAACTACTCCTTCTGCCAGAGAACATGTGCGCTTAACCAGTGGTGTCGATGCAAATATCATCAAGATCAAACTAAAGAGATAGCTAGATAGATAGTAGATCGATGCATTGTCTACCCATCCCTCAGGTGTGATGCCGATCATCGATGAAAGCAGATGAGCTAATCGCCAAAGATCGGTCTCAGCGAAGATTGCAAAGCCAATATTCACCATGATGAAAGTTAGGATGACACGCAAAAATTTAGGTATCACTTTGAGTGCAGCATGCAGGAAAAATTTTTCTAAGAGTAAAAGCAAGGCGAAATACATTCCCCACAACAAGAAGTTCCAATTAGCACCATGCCACATACCGGTGAGCAGCCAGACGATGATAATATTGCGAATTTGTACCAGTTTACCGCGTCGATTACCGCCTAATGGAATATAGACATACTC
>JAEWFX010000063.1 GCA_023388605.1 Bacillota bacterium | reverse complement strand
AAATAAAAAGCCGTATTCGGATCACGATAGACGCCGTAGAGAATAGGTTTGACGCGTTCTTCCACCGCAAGATATCGTATGCCCCAGAAAAAAGCTTTGTCACGGTGGAAAATGATACCTGCGATGTTGAGATTGTAGGCGATGACGGATAGCAGGTTGCCGATAAAGCCACAGATACTGAGGGTGTAGAGTATCCTTCGGCAATTATGTTGTAGTGAATTTTGGCTCATCACAAATATGGCGCTGAACAGAGCGAAAATCATGTTAGCTGTATACCAATATTTGAGTGAACTGATGAGATCTATCTGCTCACGGTTAAGAATCAGCATGCCCAGAGAACTCAAGCTGACCAAAACGTAGAACCACAGTAATTTATTGTGCCAAAAGCGACGGCTATACAGGGTATGAAAGAGTATGCAAGCACTGCCCCAAATCAGCAGAAAGTAATTAAACGGTCTCGATAACCAGGTAGGTAGAAAAACTGTACTCTGGCAAAACAACAACAATAGGTAGGCAATACAGCAATGTAAGGGATCGAATATCCACAAACTTATTCTCTCGCCTAACTTCCTCTGTGGCGGTAAATCTGCGACAATGCTCTGTCTATTCATAGTCTTCTCTCAATCTTTAGCTGTGGGCTAATCATAGCATAAACAGTAAGATTTCCAGCCCTTCAGCAAAGAGTTGACAACTAAAATATGAATTGATAATATGTTAGAGCTTTAGATGTTTATGCGCCCATGGCCAAACTGGATAAGGCGTCTGACTACGGATCAGAAGATTGTGGATTCGAATTCTGCTGGGCGCGCCACTCACATCTAAAGCATTTTTCATTTCTGACAAAATCAAGATAATACTCTTCCCAAATTAGCAATAAAATCTTGCCCGTTGGTGACGATGGAAGTGGCTGTGAGTGTGCCGCGATCAGATAGCTTATTTACGGCAAACTCTTGAATATCTACTGTGTACATGTACACAGGGCGTACTTCTCCGTCGAACTCGTTGTATGATGGGGTCATGTTGCCTGAGGCGATAGTGAATAAGATCGCTGAAACCATAATTATGGTCGAGGTTTTACGAGTATGAGCACGCATAGCATCTTGAGCTTCGTACACATTGTCATAACTGCCAGGTAACGTCAGACGATCACGGATGCTACCAGCAATTACCAGGTGGACGCCACACTCGATACAGGCTTTGACAATACCGTTTTTGACTCTGCCACTCTCAATCAAAGCCTCTAACGAATCATAGTTACGAGCTATATTGATAGCACGGTAATAGTTGAGCGTACTCATGCCTTCTTGTACGAATTCTTCTTGTCCCCAAGTGGAACCAAAAATTCCTAGCTCAAGATCGAAGCCGGCTAAGGCTGTACCACAGATGAGGGTGTTGACATAGCCAGCACGAATCAATTGTTCCAGGGAATTGCGAGATGAACGATCTAAACTGATGGCTGAACCTAAAATCCAAGTAACATAGCCATTGTGCTTCTTTTCGTACTCTAAGACATCGTATAAATTGTCGTACTCGATGGAAAAAGCAGTTTCACGAGATCTACCAGAGCGGAAAGCAAAAGTTTCAGTTGAACCTGATCTACTAGTTTGAAACCCTTCTGTGTAGACGTAAATTCCTTCACTGGCGTCTTCAGTTCTACCAATTGCTACTTTGTCACCTTTTTTTAGATTTCTAAATTCGACGATATCAAGCTTTTCTTGCCCTGGAGTATCGTCTACGACACATACAGTGTCCATGCGAGATTCTATGGCCAAAAGCCACTTACCATTGACCTTAAAATATTCAGGAAAAACGGACATCGCATGATAATTACGAGGAGCTAAACCGTCCTTCGTTACAACTTCTAAAGTACAGTTAGGAGCTTTTTGTAAAAACTCTTGAGTTGTATCTAAATGTTTATAAACAGGCAATTGTTGTAGCATTTCAACCTCCTAAGCTTGCACTTGATTACTGTATTCGGGATTTTGGTTACAGAGCAAAGCACGATTGATACGTACGATGAAGTCTTGAACATTGGTGACATGAGTACGAGTGGCGAAATGCTCTCTTGCAGCTGAAACTTTACGTACGACATTTTCTGTTACATCGACGATATAGAAGAAAACAGGATGAACATTACCATCTTCATCAATGTGATAAGACGATGCCAAATTAGCAGTAGCAACGGAATGCAACATAGTTGCTAAGCAGATAATCAAAGTAGCTTTATCAGTTAGCTTTTTCATCGCAGACAGGCTGTTGCTCGCTTCATGAATAACTTCTGGCAAGGGACCATCGTCTCTAATTGATCCTGCTAATACATATGGTATGCCCAATTCGCAAATGCGTTTCATAAAACCATCTTTGACATAACCTTGAGCAATAAAGTTGTCGATAGAACCACTATGACGCACTTCATTCAATAAATCTAAATGATTGTAATGCCCCATGGGGACGGTTTCTTGTGTATATATGTTTTGACCGAGAGCGGTACCTAAGTAGCCACCCTCTAAATCATGGGTCGCCATCGCATTACCTGCTAGTAATCCGTTTACATAACCAGCTTCAGCCAATTGTTCGAGAGCAATTCTGGTATCGTAGTCAAACACAACGGATGGACCCAAAACCCACAAAATATGTCCACCATTCTCTTTTTGTGCTTGCATAAGGTCGACTAGCAAGTTGTAGCTACTAGTGGAAGATGTTTCCACTGCGTGTCCATCACGATTATATACAGCTGCGTCGTAACAATCTTTAGCTACGTAGATACCTTGATTTAAGAGTTTTTGCTCTGGATCAGGTACGCATACTACTTCGTCACCGATTTCAAGATCTCGAATTTCTTTGATCTTTATCTCTGAACCTTGTAAAACAGCGACACAATTCTGAGAGTTGTGTTTGGGCAATTGCCATTCGCCATCTACCTTGTAATAAGTTGGTAGATGACGAGTCAAATAAAAAGCCTCTGGTGCTACGCCTGCTTTGGTACAGACCTCTGTCGTAATATTGTGACTATCACTAAATTTTTCACTAGAAAAGTCTGGCAGTGAAAAAGTAAAATTAGAAATCATCGTTACCTCTGCATATTGGTATATGTGTTTGTCAGATAAATATCTATCAGATATTCTGCTAAGATTGTAACACTAAAGAATAGAGGGTCTTTATAACAAATAGATTGGGGAGTAGCTCATGAAGCGTTTATTAGATTGTCGAGCATCTGAGATTCAAAATATTTCTTCTTCTGAACTACTTGAAGCCATCGCCAAAAGCGAAGGCAGAATATTAGCTAGTGAAGTTATCTGCTCTTTACAACCCCTACTCGGCGATATATCTAATGCCGAATTAGCCGCCTCCATGGGTGCAGACCTCCTTATTCTAAATATGTTTAATGTTGACAAACCTGAAGTTAAAGGTATCCCCAAATGTGAGCCTGAGCAGACGATTAAATTCCTTAAGAGGCTGATCGGTAGACCTGTGGGCATCAATTTAGAGCCAGTAGCTGAAGTCTTAGACAAGGATAATCAGCTATGGCAGTTCAGTGAAGGTAGGAGAGCGACCGTCACTAATGTACACAAGGCACAACAGATGGGTGTTGATTTTGTAGTCCTCACAGGTAATCCCGGTATCGGTGTAACCAACGAGGCCATCCTCACAACTATCCGCCAAATAAAGCGAGAATTAGATCAGGATATGCTGCTTATCGCAGGCAAAATGCACGCTTCCGGTATCGCTTACGAATCGGGCGAAAAGCTGATAACTCCTGAATTGGTGCAAGATTTTTGCCTAGCTGGCGCTGATATAGTCTTAGTCCCAGCACCAGGCACAGTTCCAGGCATAACTATGGAATATGTCAAACAGCTAGTAGATATAGCACACAGGCATCAGAAACTGGTGATGACAGCTATCGGTACATCACAAGAAGGAGCCACTGTCGCTACCATCCGTGAAATTGCTCTGCTCAGTAAGATGGCTGGAGCTGATCTCCACCATATCGGCGATACAGGCTATCCTGGCATCGCCCTGCCAGAAAATATTATGGAATATAGCAAAGTGATCCGAGGTGTTCGCCATACTTATAGACGAATGGCTAGCTCGGTTTTGCGGTAATGACGCTAGTTACAAAACACGCTACTGTATGCGAGTAAATAGCTCTTCTTTGACTGACACATCGTAATATTGATCGATGGCATGCGCCATGAAATTCATACGTGTCAAAATAGCTTTGCGTGTGATAATACCCTGAAAAACTCCCTGTTCATCGACCACGTTGACATAGTTGTGATCGACTAGGCTATGGAGAATATCCTCTAGATCGGGCGTGCCTACGACCACGGAGTGATCTACGCTTATCACATCACCGACCTTTTTCTCAGCTAATAGGTCCCAATTATAATCTAAGGAATCTTGTATACCCTTGATGATGTCGGGCATCCTCAACACTCCTTGTAATTTTTGTTTATTATCTACCACTGGAACCGAAGCATAACCAACATTCTGTAAGATCATCAAAGCATGGAGTAAGGTATTCTCTTTGCGCACAGTCGCGACCTTGTCTGCAGAAATCATCAGTGCATCGCCTTGATTGAGCATTAGATTTTCTACATGTTCATTGATCATATTGCACAATATCCTCCCTTGTGATTACAGTCGTTTTTAGCATAATGCATAATTATGACCTGAGCAAGGCGGAAATATTACAGAATGGGAGCTAAATCTGAATTATCTGCCGAATCCTGCAATCGCTCCAAAAGCAATAGTATGGCCGCCCTATTTCCCAGACAATATTCAGCTGGATGCAAGATGGAAAAGTCATCGTAATCTGCTGTCTTAACAGACGAATTATCTACACCGTGCTCTGCTTCATAGAGGCTGTGAAATAGATAGCGTAAATTACGACCCACTCGCTCAGATGACACATTGAATTTTTCTGCGACTTTAACGTAAGCATGCTTAGTCAAAGAAGACAAAATGCTTCCATCTAGAGCTGCGATCAATAGCAAGTAACGTAAGAAGATGAAGCCTTTGAGATTCTGATCAAAACGATAGCTGTTCAAAATATCGTCGATCAGCAATTGGTATTGTTGTACACGGTGACATATCAGAGAATGATTGTCCTTGTCTAGGCGATGAGCTAGATGAGCGATGGTGCTAGCTGCGCGTTTGAGATTACGCCTGCCATCGACGATGTAATGTGCTTCTTGATTTCCTGCCGCAACATTGATCATACCCTCACGCAACAAAAGAGGATTTAACTGTCTCAACAGATCTCGGTCAGAAGCGACCACTGAAAAATGTACTCGTGAAGAACTTGTGTTGTAGTAATCCATATCCACCTCTCTGCAACAATTGAGATGATGAATATTTGAGTTAATAAATATCTACTTGCTTAATTTACTAATTATTTGAGCTATAGTCAAAACCAATCTGATCAGCTGAAGATGCGACGTGCACTGATCACCTTTTTGCGTAGGGCATTATCGTAATTGAGATCATACTCGCGTATCACTGACTCATTGAGAGGATTGATCAAGACTCGCTTATCTTCTATTAAAACACCTAAAAATTTTGGTGTATTCATGTCATGACCATCACCGAAAACAATCACGTCACCAGGTTCAAGTGCATCGAAAGACGGTTCGTCTTTTTCGCGTACAATCTGAATTTCACTACCTGCTTGAGCTATGCCTTCCAGAGTGCGGGGCAATTGTATGTTATTGAGCAGTCCAGCTATGTAGATAACGCCTGGCATATCGATGCCGTCATAACTCAGTCCATGCGGCATATAGGTCGCTTGATTGAACATCAAGGCTGCCGACAAAAAGTATTGTTCGGGAGCGACGGCGGCAGGATGTAGAATCTTACCCTCTGGCTCGACCACCTGCACATTGTCATCATTGATCCAACCACGACGTCCATCGGGCAAGATCAATCTCAGTAAACCTTCGTTTTGATAATCAGCCCATAACTTAGTTCCAGCGTGTAAATATAAGAGTGTATTGCCTGAGCGCGCATCACTCATCACACGTTTAGGGCCACGGAAGATATAGACATCCTTAATTCGTTCCGACTCCACTGACTCGCTGTGATCGACTGCCAGAGCTTGTGCTGCGATAAAACCGCTGAGGCCGTCATCAGTTTCTACTGCGAGAAATCCATCTTTAGGGGCTGATTTAATCTTCACATGTTCGTTGAGTAAAAGACTGCACTGAATAGCCGAAGTCTTATCGGCGGCACTGAACAATTCAGTCTCAGATGTGATCACTCGAGCATCTCCGTCTACCTTTAGCTCGCCGATATCGACCAGATGATTGTTTTTGATGGCTGGTTGTCGCTTGACCAGTCGTGGACGTATGACGAACATCAGCGTACAGATAATCAGTACTACTAGGATAATCGCTACAAAACGTGGCAGACGACTGAATTTAGGGTTGATGTATATATGCTTATTGATCAGAGACCATTCGATACGACGCCTCTCTTTGGGTGCCGGTTGCGAGATAAATACTCCATCCGTCTCTTGTCCGACATTGATCACCAAATCCTTATTTTTCTGTCTTGTTTGTTTATTCACATCTACTCCGATTTAACAAAACGAAATAATATCCTGTTTGATCAACATCTGACAACTGGCTATGGCATAATCTCCATCGTGTGAGATACTGATGTCCATACTGACGATCTCTAATTTGTCAGCGTGTTCTTTGACCTTGTTACGGAATTCAATGTACGGCTTACCCTGCTCATTCTTGAGGATGACGACATCGCGCCAAGCGACACCTGCTGACCAGAGACCGGTACCTAATGCTTTGGCGATCGCTTCTTTAGCAGCGAAAAGACCAGCAAAAGTCTGTAGACGCCTACGTGGGCGCTGAAAGCTGAAGACATACTCCACTTCTTCTGCCGCCAAGATCTTCTCACCAAAGCTCTTACCATGTTTGGATAGCAGACGTTCAAGACGAGGGAGATAAACCATATCGATACCGCAGCGTACAATCATCTAAAACCTCTAGTCTGCAGCAGGCGTGTATCCACTGCTCTTTGGCGGACATCCTCTCCGTCTAGAATTATCACCGTAGCAGTATTGACTAAGCGACTGCTCAAGCGTTCTCCGTAGTAACGCTGCAAGTCTGAAGGCAATAGATTCGAGCTGACACCCGTATTGTTGCCTCTCTGTTCTCTTTGATCCAAGAGCCAAGATAGATGATTGGTGAAACTAGAATCAGGGGCTTCCGCTCCTAGGTCATCGATACTGAGGAATTCACAGCAAGTAAATTCATCGAGCAAGCTCTCTAGACGGTTGACCTCTGCTTCGTCAGGGTTGAACTCTTTTTGGATACGCTGACGTTGCTGAAAAAAAGTCGACAGTTCTGCAGCACTGATGTGGACGACAGTAAAACCTTGCTCCAACAATTCATTACCGATAGCACCCAGTAAAAAAGATTTGCCCGTGCCTGTAGGCCCACAGATATAGATATTCTTTTGTGCAGAATATTCAGTCTCATCTGAGAAAATAGCCGTGTAGTTCTCAGCTTGACTGCGTGCCAACGCTACAACTTCACGTTGACTGATTTTGCCTCCATAGCAATTTGGATCACACTGATCGGAAAACAACTCAGGTAAATGATTGGCAAAACAGTTTTGTTCTGGCGGCAACATCAGATTACGTTGTTTCTGAATAATCTTTAAGTGATGACGTCGACATGAGCAATCTTGTCCATCGCTGCGTGTACCGGTGTCCTCACAGAGAAAACAGCTATATTGCGGATGATCAAAATCACGAGGTATATGATGTTGATCGAGATAGTTGCAGATCTGCTGACGGATTTTATCGGGATCATCCTGCATGGCCTGTGGATCAGATAATAACAGAGAACTGTCGAGAGGCTTGACCACTGCACTCTGACTATCCTTGTTGTCGACCATGGAGAGACAGCGTTGTTTGGTGCGCGCCCACTGAGCACTCTGCAGGCGATTACGCAGCTCTCTGAGTTCGGGATGATTGTGGTAAACCTTATCGCGATTCTGTTCCGCCAGTAATTGAGCACGCTGACGCATTTGTTCATAACGTCTGGTCAATTCTCGGCTGATCGCTTCAGAATAATGTCGATGTGTCATCACTCACCTCGAAAGTCATTCTGCTGTTGACGCAAACGCAGCAACTCTTGTAGATGCTGTTCTTTTTCATCAACTCGGCCGATGGTACGTTCGGCGAAATTTGTTTTATTGGTTGAGCGGGACTTAATGTGTTCAGTTCTATGTCTCTCAACATCTTCCAGCGTCTTCAGATTCAGGCGATGCCACTCGCTGATCACAGTGTCCAAATAAGCGAAAGTAACGCGATTATTTTTGCTCGCTTGATCGATCGCCAACTTGATCACGTCAAAATCATAACCGTAGTCATAGAGCCATTTCCTCAGCTGGTTCTCTTGAGGCAAAGTCAAATTGTCGTACAGGCCTAACTGCTTGCGAAATTTTTTGGCGATGGTCTTAAACTCTTCACGCTGTGCCATGTACTGTTCAAGTTGACTGTATTTCTTGATACCCGCTTCATGCCAGGTATGTGCAATATCTAGCAATACACGTGTACTGTTTTTGATTTTTAGTTTGACATGCACTTCGCGAGCAAGAGCATAGACGACCTCCGGTTCGAAATCATAGCGTGCAAAAACTTCACCGTAGGCATCGAGTAATCTCATACTCATCAAACCCTGACCAAAAGTGTCGTTGATTTGACGGATCACCTGTTCACGTTCGTCTGCCTGCTGCGAGCTATAACGCATAGCGGCATCTTCTACACTGCGATATCGTCTGGTGATGATGTCTTTTTTGAGATCGGTCAACCACAGATCATTGTTTTCTAAACTGACTAAACCCAATTTCAACAACTCATCTAGCGCTGAGTCAGTGACTGCTTGATCGGAGCCCAATTGTTGTGATAATTGTTCGAGAGTCAGTTCAGTCTTCTGTTTTTGGTATAGATGTTGGAGCACCATGTAGACGGCAGTCGCCTCCTTACTGAGATCCAAAAGATAATCAGTGATAAAGACGTCTGAAATCAAAGTGTCGCCGATATTCAAAAAATCATTCTTCTGTAAACGCAAAATCCATCCTCTGTGTTAAACTACATCTATGCTTCGGTGGTCTAATGGATATGACAGCAGTTTCCGGAGCTGCTGATACGGGTTCGATTCCTGTCCGAAGCACCATTTATTCTAGTGTCTCCATCGCTCTGAACAACTAATTTAAGGTAAGTATTGACGCAACGGGCTATCTTCACCGATATCAGCATAGATATCGACTAAACCATTAGCCAGATCAAAATCTATGTGGTTAAATTTGCTGCCATCATCACTGACCATTTTGTCGAGTTCGATCTCGATGTCTTCACCGTTCAGGTTGACAGGCAGACCACCATCCTTCAAAGACTCGACCAATTTATTCAAGGCAAAACTCGGTAGATTCAAGGAGCCAAAAGAGATGTCTTCCGTAGACAATACCAGATTGCCGGCATCATTGGTGTAGGGCACACCGTCATAAACTAAGTCCCCAAGCGGTGAATCATAGGTCAGTTTGACAGTATCACCGATCTCAAAAGTAAAACCTTGATCTGCATATGCGCTATCGGCAAAAATCTTGTTGATATCATCTACCGTCATCTGCAGATGAGCATTTCCGACTGCTTTATCCTCTTGCGATCTGGTCTTCTCTGGGTCGACCTCAGTCTTAGTCGCTACTTTTTTATCTCTTTTAAGCCCGATTCCCTCTAGGTTGATGACATTATTTTTTATGGCTAAAAAAGCTGTGGCTACGACAGCGATGACGATTATGCAGATGATCAAGACTTTATAGACCGAACTACTGCGTGAATTGTAGTTGTTTTCCTCCATAAATTGCTGGACATGACGACTGTCTGCAGTGCCTGGAGTAGGTCCAAACGGATTATCATAATCTTGCTGATGCTTATACTTTTTTGACATGTAGCACTCCTTTTTGATCATTATAGCATTGACTAAAATCGAAAAGAGCTGGCAACACCAGCTGCCAACTCTTCCGTTATCAGTATTTAATAGAGCAATTATTTTTTCAGGGCGTTTACTAGTCGATTAACTGGTAAAACTGTCATGAGCACCAAGCAGATCAGCATCTCCACCACTAAGAAACTGCCGTTATAGGATAGTGAGTAGAGCCACGGATTCATCTCGCCAGCATATTCATAGAAGAAGATAACTCCTGACAAAAGACTAGCGAGCAATTGTCCGCTGAAGGAGACAATTACTCCTATATACTTCGTTTTACCAGGGAAAAAGCCGATGAGACCCATACACATAAAGGCCAGAGGATAGTCGAGCAACATCTGAATGGGGTGCACTACGTAACCGCCCAACAACATATTGATAATACCGAAGGTAAAGCCGCTGAAGGCACCGACTGCTGGTCCATACGCAAGACCGACTAAAAACAGCGGCACCATGGAACCTAGAGTCACTGAACCTCCCTGTGGCATTCGGTAGAAAGTCAGTAAATTGAGCATGATGGCCAGAGCAATCATCAAGGCGATACGAGCGATATCCTTAGTTTGCAATTTGACCTTGCTCATCACTATAAAAGCTATCAACAGAGCTAGCAGTGCTACTGTGCTGATGATGTATAGCGGATTAGACAACCATTGATCAGACAGACCGTGAACTGTTTCAGAGAATTCACCAAAAGTCTTGCTGACTTTGTCAAATGGGTTTTGGAACGAGAGAAACGATGGTAGTTGACCTAACATAGTGGTGATCAACCTGGCTACTAAAAACATATATGCCTCCTTAAAGATATTAGGGATGACATAAAAACAGCATCCCTTCTGGATGCCGATCAAATGCTTCCCTACGACGGTACTAACCGTATCAGGTCAAGGGTATGATCTCAGCCGAAAGGCACCCCTAGCTTTTTTGATTATAGCATTATTTTAGCTATTGTTTTACAATTAGCGTTATTCTTTTGAGGAGAAAACATATGCTTCAGCAAATTAAAACACGTAGCTTCGCTCTTGCCTTTGTCGTCACTCTGGTATGTTCTCTGGCAGGATCATTGCTCAAAACTCTACCGGGATTTCAACTGATCGGTGCTCTCGTCATCGCTCTGTTACTAGGTATGGCAGCTCAATTGATTCCAGGGCTCAAGCCGACCTGTATTTCGGGCACTAGCTTTATCGCCAATAAATTTTTGCGTTTAGGTATAATTCTGCTGGGATTCAAACTCAATCTCATCGTCTTAGCTAGTAAGGGTCCCAAAATGTTGCTCTATGCAGCTTTTGTGGTCACTGTTGTCATCATCATCAATTACTTGCTGCTCAAACATCTCTTTCACACCTCACCACAACTCAGTCTGTTGACTGCCAGTGGTTGCGGCATCTGCGGCGCAGCTGCCATCATGGGTATCTCGCCCATCCTAAAAGCCAAAAAAGATGATACAGTTCTCGCTGTCGCTGTGATCTGCGTCATGGGAACTCTTTTCACCTTGTTGGAAGTACAGCTCTTTAATCATGGTTGGCTGAACCTTACTTCTGAACAATACGGCATCTTTGCCGGTGGCTCTCTGCATGAAATAGCTCATGCTGTTGCGGCTGGCAACGCTGGCGGAGCTGCTGCTGAGGAGGTAGCAGTACTCTCTAAATTGAGCCGAGTCATCATGTTGGTACCTGTGGCACTGATCTTCAGCATCTTCGCTAATCGCAATACTGATGAAGGTCAAGCAGGCAAACATAAATTACCCATCCCTTGGTTCATGCTAGGTTTTCTAGCAGCTTCTGCCTGCGGCACTTATATCAGCGTACTGGCACCAGCAGTGCCCAAACTGGTTGATCTGGCTTACTTAATCCTAGGAATGGCGATGGCCGCTCTGGGCATCAATATGCATTACGGCGTGATCAAAGAACGTGGCGGACGCGTGCTGACTGGTGCCTTCATCGGCTCTGTAGCACAGATGCTTATCTGTCTTGTCATAGCAAGATTATTCTTTTAATTTATTCAATTACTTTTAATTTGAGGCCACTGATTTTGTCGTCGGCGATCACTAACGCTAATTCGAGAGTGACACCAGCATAATCAGTGGTCAATCTATATCCTGATTCTCGAATGAATGGATAATATTGATAGAAGTCTACTAAACTCATACCGACTGAGAGTTCTCCGCCAAAGGAGTAATCAGATTCACTGGTCAGCATGATCTCCTCGATCTGACCGGCCCAAAGCTTTTTGGCATTATCGATGTATCCCTTGATAGATAATTCAATGCCTGAATCGTAGACGACCTTGAAGAGACCTGAACCGTCTTTCTGGATCAGAGTCTTGTAAATAATGTCATCAAGTGCCTTCTCTTCTGAGGTATCGCTCTTGCTCGTCACAATGCCCGTTTTATCGTCAGCATTGATCGATACAATCTGCTTGATAGAGCCTAAAAGACCAACGAGATTGCCGGAATTATTGATTTGATGGATATCACCTGCCGATGCGAACAGCTCAGGTTCACCGTCCTTGTACAACACGATGTGTTCTGGCAAAAGATACTCACGCAGAGGATCTTCGACGATCAACCGCTGATCAGCTAAGGTGAATTTGACTGATGTATAGCGGTGTTCTTCGCTGTTAGATAAAAAACTGGTGCGTTGATATTCTGCATAATAAGGCAATAGCAGGATTAGTTTGCTCTGTGTCGGTCGATGCGTCACAGATTCGCGATAATACTCCAGCAAACGATCGACCTTCGTCGCGATGATCTCTTTTAACTTGGGTGAATCACTGCGACTGCTCTCACTGTCACGCAATAGATATTCTAAGGAAGCTCTATCTTCTTGATCTAGAGCTTGAAAATAAATCTTAGAATAGTCATAGATGTCAGATACGGCTTTGAGCCACTCTGCAGAGATCGTGGCTCGCTGGTTTTCCTCTTGTACTGCAATTGTCGGCCCTGCTACTTCATGGCCCTTGTCATCTTTTGTCAAGAGAGAATAGTAGGTAGAGTTATTTGCCATCTCAGTCATCGCAGGATTGACTGCGATAATTTTGCTGACTAATTCTTGCTTGTGCGAACTGTCGATGCGATAAAATGCATGAATGTAATTCTTGCGATTGCCACTCAGAGCATTGAGATATTTGCTGAATTCATCGAGACTAACTTGACCGTCAAAACTACTGCGTAGAGCATTGTAAATAGTCTCTTGTCGATTGGGATTGTTGAGAGCACTGACCAATGCTTCGACGATGGTGGTGCTGGTGACGCGGTTATGGTTGTCAGTATCAAGACGAAAAGTATTGTCCTTATCATCACTGCTACTCAAGTTGTACAGGCTTGAACAGCCTGCCAAGAGCAGACATACAACACAGAGCATACACAAACTGATGATCTTGATCTTTTGGTACATAACTCACCGTCCAGTGCTCTCAGTATAACAGCATCAAGAGCGATCGCGATATTGCTTGATTTTGCGACGCAGACGTTGCAGAGCTCCATCGACGCTACGCTCCGTCACACCTAAGTGTTCACTGATGGCACGATAACTTAAACCCTGCAGAAAATACTCTAGTACTTGTCCTTCAAACTCTGATAATTCTTCAGTTATATAGGTCTGCAAAGCTTGCAATTGCTCTTGATTCAATATTCTTTCTTCTGGGGTCAAATTGGGGGCAGCTATAATATCTGCTAGATTGCCCTTATCTTGAGCATCGTCGAATTCTCCCACTTCACTATCTAGAGATAAAGAATTATTGAGTGGTCGATGCTTGTCACGATTGGCTTGACGTATGGCATCATCTAGCCGCGATTGCACACACTGTACCGCAAAAGCACGAAAAGGCACTCCACTGTCTAGGTCGTAGGCAGAGATGGCTTTGAACAAACCGATCATACCTTCTTGGATCAAGTCTTGTTGGTCTGATCCTGGCAGAAATAATTTGCGGCTACGACTACGCACCAACGGCTTGTAACGCACCAATAATTCACTCGCAGC
>JAEWFX010000034.1 GCA_023388605.1 Bacillota bacterium | reverse complement strand
ATCTTCAACTACATCATGCAGCAAGGATGCGATCAAGGTATCACGATCGACCTCGATATCGATCAATATCCCCATCACTTCTACGGGGTGAGTTATGTATGGATCGCCATTGTCACGCAACTGAGCTGAATGTGCTTGTTTCGCAAATTCATAAGCATGTCTTAACAAACCGTCTTGATCTTCCGTGCCAGAATACTTCTCATAATTCTTGATCAGCTGATCGACTCTGGCGTCGAGTTCACTGTAATCATAATTAGCAGTTGGTAATTCTCGCTCATTAGTTTTTGCAGTTTGTCTATCTTCCATACTTCTCTCCTCGCTAGATACCTAGTTGACTTATCCCGTCTCGATGTAGACGCTGATTGATCTTGGTATCACGCAACTCTGCTAATAGTTTAGAATTGAGATCAGAGTCTGTACTGAGACGATCAACTAATTCAGCAAAAGACATATCTTTATGATGCAAAATAATTTCACCGTTCAACCTTCGACAATTTATTAGACCTGCTTCGGTCAAAATATCTACACAACGATTGAGTATGAACGGTGTCATGGCTACTCCACTATGACGGATTACTGCACGTGTTAACAGAGCACAATCACAAGGTTTTCCTTGATATTTATGATCACGATAATACGATAGCACGGCGATAATCTGTGGCAGAGTTACCTTCAATTGCTTATCTGATAAGTCAAAAGCCAGGCACAAGCTCTCACTGCTCACCTCCGCTAACCAACTCTCCTCAATATCTTGCCACTGATCCCAGAGCACAGAGTTGAAGAAGGGAGGACGCATGGCGACGATTTGAAATTGTGCCTGCTCGTAGTTATTCCACACTTGATATTTGAGGTATGCGAGAATATCTACCGAGTCACCGCTACGGTACAACTCTCCGTACTCAGCACCTTTGAACCAAATACCTCGCAACTGACCGCCTGTGGGTAAAACAAAAGTCAACGAAATATGTTCACCGTTGCCCACTGGTCGCCATTCGAGTATCTTCAGATTTTTCACATAAAATACTGGTTCTTCATTGCCGCGTCCATACGGTTCTAAGGTCTGCAGTTGATCAGCCAGGGCGAGATTGCAAAAATTTGCTGGTAATTCAAAGGCGAAATTGTGTGTCGGCACTTCGTCGTCACAGACATTCGCTTGTGCGATAATCTCCTTGCGAAAGTCATGGTAGTTAGTAGCAGAGACTTCTACACCGGCAGCCATTTTATGTCCACCGAAAGTCTCAGTTAAATCAGCGACATTGTTCAATATTTCTAAGATATTAAAGTTCTGGTAGCTGCGACATGAGCCTCTATAATTATCTCCTGTACGAGAAAAAACCATAACACTGACAGAGTACTTGCTCACCAATTTTGAGCTGACAATACCCAGTATGCCGATGTGCCAGTCTTCACCTTCAACTACTATTAAACGCTGCTTCTCATCTTCGGGCATCGCTTTTATCTTTTTGACAGCAGCTTCGAAGCAATAGGATTCTAGCTCCTTGCGTTGATTATTAAGATTTTCTAGTTCTTCAGAAGCTGCAAGACAGGTCGATCTATCTTCTGAGATCAACAACTTTACGGCTGGTTCCAGATCACCCATGCGTCCAGCTGCGTTGAGCCTGGGTGCGATGAAAAAAGCGATAGTTCTGGCATCTACCGTTTGAGTTTGCTCACTCAACAACAGGCGTAAGCCCAAGGGAGCGTATTCGTTAAAATACTTCAACCCTAGACTGACAATGCTTCGATTTTCATCTAGTAAGGTCATAGAATCAGCTACGGTTCCGATTGCCGCCAAAACTAAATAACAAGGAAAGACTATTCTTTGTTCGAAATCAGGGAATGATTCTCTGAGAGCAGCGTGCTCTCGCAGTGCGGATACTAACTTTAGAGCTACACCGACACCGGCAAGACCACTGAAAGGATAGTTTCGATCGACTGTAGGATTGATGATAGCTAAAGCTTCTGGTAATTCTTCCTTGGCCTCATGGTGATCTGTGACTATTACGGGTATACCTGCCTCAGTCAATTTAGCGACTTCGGCGATGTTTGCGATACCGCAGTCCACAGTGATGAGCAGATCCGGTGACATCTTAATGATTTCATCTAGCTTATTGCTTACGATGCCATAACCATCTAGCAGTCGATCGGGGATCATGTGAGTGACATCGACATCTAGTGCTCGAAAGAAACGTAGCAGCAGTGCTGTTGAAGTCAGTCCGTCGGCATCGTAATCGCCGTATATCAACAAACGTCCACCAGCATGGATAGTATCGACGATCAAATCACAAGCCTTCGACATATCCTGAAAGAGATAGGGATCGTGCAAGTCTGATAATTGGCTGCGAAAGAATTGTGCTGAGTCAGTTGCTGTTAGCTCTGAAACACTGCGTGCCAACAGAGAGACAAGACCAGAACTCTTGTCTAAAGAATCACTGGTAGATAGTAAATCTAGATCGTCGTTATACGGAATATAACGAGGATCTTGCATCCAAATTTGACTCTCTAAAATATTCAAAACCCCACCAATCCCTAGATACAAAAAAGACTGTGCCGAAGCTACAGTCTTAGATTACAAATTCGTGCTGAACTAGCGTTTACGCTTACGTGCAGCTTCCGATTTTTTCTTGCGTTTGACGCTCGGCTTTTCATAGTGCTCACGCTTACGGACCTCTGCTAGAACACCAGAACGAGCACAGGAACGTTTGAATCGACGTAAGGCACTGTCAAGGGATTCGTTCTCTTTAACTCGAATTTCCGTCACTTCTTTCTCCCTCCCCTCACAGTGTAAATTTTGCTTAGATAGCAACGAAGACAATTATATCTGTTGTCGGCTTACTGGTCAAATAGCAAATCTCAGCCTTGAAATTAAACATAAGAACTGATCAACACATCAGCACATAGTTCCCAACTGCTGTCCACCGAGAAGATGAAAATGTAGATGAAAAACAGTTTGACCAGCACTGGTACCACAGTTGCTGACTAGGCGAAAACCTGACTCATCTAGACCTGTTTTCTTGGCTACAGCTGAGATGACCTCAGGCAATTCACTGATGATCTCTTTGCAATCTAGATCTTTAGCTAAATCGAGGATGTCTGAAACATGTTTTTTCGGCAACAACAGAAAATGTTCTTTAGCGGCTGGCTGAATATCCTTGATCACTACAAAATGTTCAGACTCATGAATGAATTCTGAAGGGATTTCACCAGCGATAATTTTACAGAAAATACAGTCTTGCATATATCACCTATTAGATTTTTATCTGAAAAAGCCTGCACCCCTAAGGGCACAGGCAGAAAATCAAGCCGCATCTATGCTTTCTGCAACTTTGGCCAAGGCATTATCTAATTGGCTGACATCGCTGCCACCAGCTTGTGCCATATCGGGGCGACCACCACCGCCACCACCAGTGAGCTGAGCTGCCTGCTTAGCGAGCAGACCACAATTCAAGCCACTGCTCACCGCTTCTTTACTTGCCATCACCAACCAGAGTATTTTTTCTTTTACTACAGAACCAAACACAATGAGATCGACGCCTTGATTACGCAACTTATCTCCCAGCTCTCTCAGTTCCTTGCTCTCGATATCTTCGACCCGAACAAGTAAAACCTTGAGATCTTTTCCGTTCTTAGTCACAGTCTTGACATCTTTGAGCAGGTCTGTGCTCAAATCTTGCATCTGTGATTTCTTCAATTGCTGGATTTGACTTTCCAGACTTTTGAGTTCAGACAATAAATTGCTGATCTTCTGATTGATGTCTTTGTTGCTACACTTCAAGAGGCCAGCAGCTTCAGTCAATTTGGCGTGTTCGCTCAGACCGTGATGGTAAGCTTCTTGTTGTGTGACCGCTTCAATACGGCGAACACCTGATGCTACACCAGTCTCGGCTACAATACGCAATTGTCCTGCTTCTGAAGAATTGTTGAGATGTGTTCCGCCGCACAATTCGAGGCTATCACCCACCTTAACCACGCGGACGATATCACCGTACTTTTCTCCGAACAGTGCTGTCGCACCAAGTTGTTTGGCTTCATTTAAAGGCATTTCTTGAGTGATCACTGATTCAGCCGCCAAGATTTGATTGTTGACATCTTCCTCGATAGCGGCAAGCTCCTCTGTGCTGACAGGTGCTGGATGGGTGAAGTCAAAACGCAGACGGTCTGCAGCGACTAATGATCCAGCTTGTTGAACATGATCACCTAAAATTTTTCGTAAGGCTAAGTGCAACATATGAGTAGAAGTATGGTTGGAGCAAATACGTCTGCGTCGTTTGACATCTACACTCATATTCACTAATTGATCAGCGGTCAAGGTCCCTTGTTTCACAATGCCTTGATGCAGGTAGATATTATCACCTGTATGTGTAACCTGTATGATTTCGACCTCTGCTTCAGGAGTGACCAAAGTACCGGTGTCACCTATCTGACCACCGCGTTCGGCATAGAAGGGGGTCTGATCGGTGATCAAGATGACTTCCTCTCCCTCTTCTGCACTCTCAACATCTTCTAACTTATCTTTAAGAGTCAAAATATGCAGCAGCTGTACATCTGCGCTCAGGCATTCATAGCCGAGGAACTCTGTGGCTTCTCGCTTGACGCAGTCAGGCAATTGCAATTTGTCCCAGGCAGATCCAGTGCGTGCTAAGAAATCTTCACGTCCCTTCTGTTTCTGCTCTAACATCTTCTGATCAAAACCTGCACGATCGACTGTGAGACCTTGCTCAGCTGCGATTTCCTGTGTGAGATCGACGGGGAAGCCATAGGTATCATGCAATTTGAAGACTTGTTCACCAGTCAATTCGGTGGATCGTTGAGCGCGTTGTGTCTCAATATAAGATTCCAACACATTCATACCCTGGTCTATTGTCGCAGCGAAGCTCTGTTCCTCACGCAAAAGGGTCTGGATGATACGCTTGCTCTCTTCTCGCAATTGCGGATAGGCAACCTCAGACTGTTTGATAACTTCTTCAGCTAATTTATAGAGGAAGGCACCCTCGATGCCCAGCAGACGTCCAAAACGGGCTGCACGACGGATCAGGCGACGCAGAACATAACCACGTCCCGAATTGCCTGGAGTTATATGATCGCTGATCATCATGGTCGAGCTACGAATATGGTCAGTGATCACCCGGATGGCGACATCATCTTTTTCAGACTTGCCATAGTTTACGCCAGCTATTTCACATACTTGATCGAGCACTGAGCGTACTGTATCAACTTCAAATAAGTTATCGACACCTTGCATAACGCAGGCAAAACGTTCGAGTCCTCCACCTGTATCGATGTTTTTCTGTTCTAGGAGATGGTATTCGCCGTCTTCATCACGGTCAAACTGTGTGAATACTAGGTTCCAAATCTCTATATAGCGGTCACAATCGCAGCCTACTTCACAATCCTCATCACAACCATATTCCGGTCCTCGATCGAAGAAAATCTCGGAGCAGGGACCACATGGTCCAGTGCCGTGTTCCCAAAAATTATCTTCCTTGCCGAAACGATAAATACGATCAGTTGAAAGTCCTATCTCCTTGTGCCAGATATCAAAGGCTTCATCATCGTCATGATACACAGAAACATAGAGCAATTCTTGAGGTATCTCCAAAACTTCGGTCAAGAACTCCCATGCCCACGAGATGGCTTCACGTTTGAAATAGTCTCCGAAAGAGAAATTTCCCAACATCTCGAAATAAGTGCCGTGACGAGCAGTCTGACCTACGCGCTCCACATCAGGTGTGCGAATACATTTCTGACAAGTAGTTACACGAGTACGGGGTGGTTTCTCAGCACCAGTGAAATACGGTTTGAGCGGTGTCATACCGGCATTGATCAATAGAATAGAAGGATCGTTTTGCGGCACCAAAGAAAAACTCGGCAAACGCAGATGTCCCTTACTCTCGAAAAAGCTAAGATACTTTTCACGTATTTCATTCAAAGATAACTTTTGCATATAACACCTCTCTAAAAAAGAGACTCCCATAAGGAAGTCTCTCATTATAAGTGCTTATTATAACTTACGGTAAGTAGATTGTGGTACCAGGAGACAGAACATTATCTTGCAGACCATTTGCTTCCTTGATGCGGTTGATGGTCTCGTCATCTACATAATCATAGTATTGAATAGCTAGATCGTAGAGATACATATCCGAATCACCTGGAACTGTGACATTATAACCGACTGAATTGCCCTCTTGTGGTTGGACATGGCTGTCAGCATTGCCACCCTCATTGCCTTGAGCAGGAGCATTATTCTGCTCTGTTGCTTTGGTGGTTGTGGTGGTAGCGGTAGTGGTTGTAGTCGACTTGGTAGTAGTCGTGGTGGTTACAGTCTGCTTCTCAGGGTTGATAAACGGCAAGGTAGTAGTCGGAGTAGTTGTCGTAGTCTCAGATGTACTTCCGCCCGATGAGATCATTTTGTACAGAGCTAAGATACAGAGCACACATACCAGAGCCAAGGCAGCATACATGATGTAGCGCTTGACATTGCTATCCTTGTTGTCGATGGCGTAAGGATCATAGTCAGGGTTATCGTACTCATCACCATTGAAGGTCTTAGATTGATATTCGTCGTCACCCTCATAGTTGCCGTAGCCGCTATAAAAATCATCGTTGGACTGATCGTAGTCGTTGTAATCTACTTCATCGTAGTCATAGTTGTAGTCAGCGTCATCGTATTTATAATTTTCTTGATCGTCTGAATACTCACTGTACTCGTCGAAATTGTTGTACTCTTCGTACTCTGCTTCACTCGTGGGAGCAAAAGCATCGTGTTCGTGCTCATGTTCAGGCTCTACGAAATCATCGTCTGAATTATACTCATCTACGTACTCTTCAGCAGAGTGATCCGGCCGAGCAAAACTGTCCTCTTGACTATGTTCAGCTTCATGGACATCGTCCTCTCCAGGACCATGACCCTCAGAGATCTGCTCACTGTCATCGCCTAATAAATCTTGCTTGTAGAGATTTGCTGCAGCATCGACTTCTGGACGATCAAACTCTTTCACTTCTTCATCAGTACGCACATCTTCTGATTCATTGACATTGCCGAAATGACGTTCAGAACTCTTATCTACAGTGGACTGTTGATACTCTTCTATAGTCTTGCTGTTGATGGGTTGATAGAGAGTAGTCTTTTCGCCTGCTTCATCTGAATTATTGCTGAAGACATTGAGATTCAACTTACCTGTCTTGCTGGCAGGGATAATGTACTCGACAAAGCTGATCATGATCTGAAGAGCTGCATCGGGCAATTTCTCACTGGCAGCCTCGATGATCATATCGGCTGCATCTGCTTGATCTTCGGCCTCATGTAACAGTCTCAACAACTCTTTTTGACCTACAGCCTCAACGATTTCTGTCGTGGTGAGGATGATACAGTCGTTCTGTTGTAATTCAGCGATATTAGAATATTTGATCGAACCTGCTAAACCGGCGATGTAGTCGTTGACACCAGCGATACGGTTGCCGTTGTAATCAGTGTCATCAAAAGTGTAGCTGCTGTCGTTGAGAGGATAGAGCATATCATCGCGATATAACATGGCGATGGCATTGCCAGTGACTACCGCTGCTGTCTCCTTCTCTTTAACTAAAACACCAGCGAAATAAGGTGCTTTGGATCTATTGTTAGAGAGAGTGGCACGGCCTGTAACCGCTATCGCACAATCAGCTAAATCATTGATCTCTGCATCGATATCTTGGTTGCCGTTTTTGACAGCATCGAGCAGATTAGAAAGAGCGGTCGGAGCTGCATCATTGTCTGACCACTCACCATCTCTTGTACCGTAGAGTGCAAACAAGAAACCCTTGTCCTCACGATCTGTCGTCACATCTGCACGATATTGATCGCGCTTGCCAGGCAGTCTTCCGTCGAGGAAAAAGCCTTCGTGTAAAGAGCCATCTGCCTGATATCGACCATTAACAGTCGAGGCTAGTCTAGCTGTATCGTAGCGTGAGTTTTTTGCCATAATTATCTCCTAAGTAAATTAACAACTCATTAAATTCCCGTCTTTATATACTAAATTAATATCTTATTATCTGACAAGATTGAAAAGTGACAATCACTTGACTAATTTCTTAAAAATTAAATTGAGTGCTCCGCTCAGCGAAGATACATAAGTTATCTGACAATCTGCTGGTAATTTAAGCTTCTCTGTCT
>JAEWFX010000002.1 GCA_023388605.1 Bacillota bacterium | reverse complement strand
GTTCCACACCTTGAGCCATGCGCAGAGGCTGACTGTAGATGGTTGGAGATACTAATGCTTGTAACTCCAACAACAGAGGACGAGTACCTTCGATACCAGCAGTCACAGCGGAACCGGGAAGATGTTCCGGACGACTATTGATCAATACACTAGAGGCATCTGGAACAGGGATCAAACCTTCACTCGTCATCTCGAAGATTCCGACTTCATCGGTAGTGCCAAAACGATTTTTGACAGCTCTTAAAATTCTATATTGCTGCATACCCTCGCCTTCAAAATACAGCACGGTGTCGACCATGTGTTCGAGGATACGAGGTCCAGCGATAGAACCTTCTTTGGTGACATGTCCCACCAAAACCACAGTGATATTTAGATCCTTGGCAATTCGCAGTAGACCGGCGGTAGCTTCACGCACCTGACCTACGCTGCCCGGAGTTCCTGCAATATCTGGGACATAGATAGTCTGAATAGAGTCGACAATCACGAAGTTGGGCTTATCACGTTTGACCTGGTCGACAATGGTGCTGAAATCAGTTGCTGGCAATAAGCGGATACTCTTACCCGTCAACCCTAGACGTCTGGCACGCAATTTAATCTGTGTAGGCGACTCTTCACCTGAGATATATAGGCAACGGTGCTTATCGCTCAGATAACCCATAACTTGCAATAGCAGGGTAGATTTACCGATACCAGGATCACCGCCAATCAATACCAGCGAACCTGCCACAAAGCCACCACCCAGAACTCGGTCTAATTCATGGTTACCTGTGAGCAGTCGTTCTTCGATCACGCTATTCACCTGATCCAACTCGATGATGGAATCTGAATTTTCAGTGTTCAACCAACTCTGAACTGAACTCTTAACTTTAGACGAACGCGAGCTGCCTGCAGAAGATGTCGTGGGGGCTTCGACAAAAGTATTCCAAGATCCACAAGCGGGACATCTACCCAACCAACCAATATTTTCGTAGCCACATTCTGAACAGAAGAAAGTCGCTTTTTTCTTAGCCATTTTCAACCTCAGACAATAATTCCGAACGCAGTTCTGAAACACTGTCGACGATCTTTGGAGCGCCTACTTCTTCTAAAACCTTACGCTTGCGAAAACCCCAGCTCACACCTATGGTCTCAGTGCCTGCCGAAAGTCCTGCTTCGATATCGGTGTCGCCATCTCCAACTACACAAACCTCAGCAGGGGAAAATCCCCAGCTTTTTATCACATACAAAATAGAGGTAGGATCAGGTTTCTTCGGGAAACGATCATTTTGTCCGAAGATAAAATCGTAGTGCACACCTGCAGGAGTCAAACAGTCATTTATCACCATCAGAGTCTGAGGCTCTGGCTTGTTCGAGATTACAGCTAAACGCACTTCCCTTCGGCACAAAGCTTGCAAAAGCTCAGGCATACCTTCATAGAACGCAATATCTTGTTTGCAGTAGGTATTGAAATATTGCATATATAGCTGAAAAGCACGTTCACTGAGCTCAGCGTCAAAATTAGAACTCTGCAATCTCACTACTGTGTCGACAAAACGACGTGCTCCATGTCCGACAGCATCGTAGTAAACTTGCTTATTAGGATGAGGTAAATTCAGATCATCGAGCACACGATTGATACAGTAGATCAAAGATGGCATGGTGTTTGCCAATGTACCATCCAAATCAAAAATCACGCCTTTTATCCTCTGTTTACTCAACTGCTGCATGTATTCTCCTAGTAAAAAATCATGTGGAAATTTCAACATTTAGTCATAGATCAATTATATTTAGTTGGTGTCAAAGTTCAAACTGAGTGGTTTGACTTTTACCCCTAAATTACGCAAAATACTAAAGCACGGGCGATTAGCTCAGCTGGGAGAGCGCTGCGTTCGCAATGCAGAGGTCGTGAGTTCGATCCTCATATCGTCCACCAAGCCGCATCAGCGGCTTTTTTTCTCCAATCAAGTATCTAAGCGATTCCCCCCCCCGAAAAAAATATATAATGTAACAAGCAAAAGTAGTTGAAAGGTGATTTTATGATTAGCATCAAGAATCTGAACAAGCGTTTTGGCAGCAAGCAAGTACTACATGATATTAATTTAGAATTAGAACCAGGTGAAATATTCGGCTTCTTAGGACCTAACGGAGCAGGTAAAACCACAACTCTAAAAATAATCACTGGTATATTGAAGCCTGATCAGGGCTCTGTCAGCATAAACGGCATAGATATAGAGTCTGACCCGATCAATGCCAAGAAACAATTTTCTTTTATCGGCGATTCACCTGATATCTGTCTGAATCTAAAGGGTAAAGAATTCCTCAAATTCATCGCCGACATCTACGAAATTCCAAAGGATAGTCGCAACAAGTTGATCGAAGAGCTCAGCAAGGAATTCGGCCTGTACGATGTGTTAAATGACCGCATCAAGACATATTCACACGGTATGCGTCAAAAAATGATGGTAATCGGCTCCATGCTCAGCAATCCGAAAATCTGGATTCTCGACGAGCCGATGACTGGTCTAGATCCCAAATCCTCCTTCCAACTCAAGAACAAAATGCGCGAGCACGCCGATGGTGGCGGAACAGTCTTGTTCTCGACCCACGTCTTAGAAGTAGCAGAGAAAGTCTGTGATCGTATCGGTGTAATCAATAAAGGACAACTGCTATTCGTCGGTAAGATCGACGAACTGAGAGCTTCTATGAATCAAGATTCTTCACTGGAAGAACTGTTCTTAGAGATTACACAATAGGAGTTTTTATGAACACTATCAAAAAAATATGGTGTCTCGCCCGCATACAGTTCAAAACCGAATCTAGCAATGCTGGTCTGAAATTAGGCAAAGGAAAGTCGAATGCGACCCTCTCCAGAATCCCCAGCAAAATTAAAAGTGTTGCAGGGCATATTATTTCGCTGGTTTTCATGTTGGCATTCTCTGCCTTTTTAGCTGTGCAATTTGCAGAAAAAGGCTCCAGCCTCAGTAAATTATTGACTAGACCCATGTCCATGGGCATGTTATTTGCACTGATGATTGGCATTCAGATGCTGACAGCATTACTCTACTTGAGTACCAACAATGATTTTTATCTGGCCATGCCAATCAAAGCCAATCACTTAATGATCTCGCGATTTATTGCTTGCTGGCTCTTCATGTGTATCTTCCCCTTGTTGTTGATGCCGGCAATACTATTGGGTGGCTATTACAATGGTGCTGGCGTAGTTTATTACCTGGTATCATTGACCCTGCCCTTTATCTCGATGTTGGCACCCATGGCTCTCATCGGTTTAATCTTGATGCTCATCTTGAGCTCATTCAAAAACTTACCCAATAAAGACACTATCACGAAGGTCACTACGTTTATTTCTACTTTTGGTTTTTTGGCATTCTTTTTCTACGCTCAATCTACAGTCGATGTGACTAGCGGAGAATCTTGGCTGAATGCTGACACCAACGTGACAAGAATAATCTCAAATATTTTTAACCCATCCTTGTATCTGGTAGCTAGAATTTTCGACGGTGGAGTCAATGTAGTATATCTCATCCTCTCCTATGTGATCCCTCTGGTTTATCTTTTAGTGCTCTACTTAGTGGCCGGCAAACTCTATCTGCCACTTTTGACGGGCGGCAAACAAACATCTTCAGCTGCGCCCAAAGCTCATAAATATGCCAAAGTCAAAGAGTCCGATATCAGAAACCTGAAGTCTTCTCGTCCTTTTGCTGCTCTGATGAAGTGGGATTGGTTGATGATTAAACGCTCCACTTTCTTGCTTATCAATACCCTCATCTCTTTGATCTTGCCTCTGCTGATAGTGATCCCTAGCATCTTAGGAATTAAAGCAGCTATGTCCCCAGATAAATCCTATTTGGAATTATTCAAAGAGCTTAAACAATATGTAGCTTTCTTACATCAGCCAGAGATTCAAACTTTCTTCGACAAGAATGTACTTGGCTGGATTATCGTCGGTATAGTAGCTTTATTCGGCTCCATATTTGCTGGTACCCACATCGCCTTAGCTGCATTTTCACGTGAAGGCAGTAGTTTCTTCTTTATCAATCAATTGCCCCTAGCTCCAAAGATGCGCATTCGTGCTAAGTATCTGATGTGCTTATTATGCGGTCCGATCTTTCATTTGCTGATCTTTATGATAATTCTGATTGTGTTGGGAGTGCCTCTAATCTACTCGATCTATGTCTTTATCACTATGCTCTGCTGTCTTAACTTCTCGACCAGTGCACAGATATTGCTGGATATCAAAAACCTCTACCTGGATTGGACGACTGAAGGTGAGATGCAAAATCGCGTAGGAATCGCCTTCAAATCGATGGCTGTACTTTTGGGCAACAATGTGATTGTAGGTCTCGCCAATTACGCAATTATGAAATACCTCCCAGATAAGTTTTTCCATCCCTCACTTTTCTTGATATTGCCTGTCGTTGTTTCAGTAGCAAGTTTCA
>JAEWFX010000058.1 GCA_023388605.1 Bacillota bacterium | reverse complement strand
CGGGCTCATAATTAACTAATAGTTCGATCTCGTAGCCCCGTCTCAACAAAATATTGCGATACAAGACATATTGATAGAGAGGATTATTGTGATAGAGAGTGACATCTTTACCAGCAAACTTATCACGGCAATCACAAGCACCCTTCATCAAGTCTTCTATATTTATCTCAGCTACAGCGATGGGAAGCAGACCAACAGCTGTCAATACAGAAAAACGACCGCCCACATCATCGGGCACGACAAAAGTCTCATAACCCTTTTGGTCTGCCAAGGTCTTCAGAGCACCTCTGGATTTATCAGTAGTAGCAAAGATTCTCTCACTAGCAGCTTCTCCATACTTCTGCTCCATCAATTTCTGCAACTGGCGGAAAGCGATGGCAGGCTCGGTGGTAGTACCAGATTTGGAGATTACATTGACACATACTTCTTTGTCCTCGAGATAGGTGATCAATTCAGCAAGATATGTACCGCTCATTTGATGGCCAGCGAAAATGATTTCGACACCATCTCGTCTAAAATATGGTGTGAGGGCTTCGATTACTGCACGCGCCCCTAAATATGAACCGCCAATACCGACTACAACCAAGACATCAGCATGTTTGCGTATATACTCAGCAGCCTTCTTAATACGGGAAAATTCTTCGCGATCATAATTTTGAGGCAAGTCTAACCAACCGTGGAAATCATTGCCAGGACCTGCATTATGAGCTAATTGCTCGACTGCGACAGACAATTGGGGAACTAAGTTATCTAATTCATGTGTTTTGATAAATTTCTGCAGATAACGACTATCTAAATTGAACATAACTCCTCCTGTATGTAGCACTCTTTATAATAAATAAATAAGTGCTCAGTGACAAATCAATTAGCTCTTCACAAAAAAAGAGCACAGATAGTCTGTGCTCTCTCGCAATCAATTAAATTAGCCTAAAAACCAAATCTGCTGCGCTTACGTACGAAGCTGCGTTTTGCTTTTTTGGCTTTGCTATTGTTGGGTTTGACGACACCGCTGACCATACGTGCTACACCAGCAACAGTACGAGCAGTCTTGGCAATTTTGATGAGATTACCAGGAGCTAAGGAGAATGAAGGTCCGGTTGATCCGAGAGCCTTATTCTTGATCGCTTTGATACCTTTATTGCTGGTATCGATCAAACTTTGAACTCCATCTAAAGCTGTCTCGACTACGTCGCCAGCAGTATTGACAACTGATCCTACACTGTCAGTAACAACTTCGACGTCACCCATAATTTTCGGCAAGTATTCGCCCGCTGCAGCAGTGATATCGTTGACATCAGCCAGAGTCGAATTTAGATTATCGACAGTCTCAGGCAACTTCTCAACCGTCAGCTTCACAGGCTCTTTGATATCCTCGAGAACTGCGGCGATTTTCTTCACTGAGGAAGCGAGGTTGATAAAGAAGATAGCTAAAGCGATCAGAGCGACTGCTCCAGCAATGCCGACTAGAAAGATGACTAACGAAGAGAGGTTAATCATTACATCTAAAATCATGCTGTCCTACTTCTTTGCTTGTTTGGCTGCATCGTCAGCTTTGTCGGCGACTGTATCAGCTTTATCAGCTAATTTGTCAGCCTTATCAGCGACTGATCTAGCTGCTTTAGCTGCGACTTCGCGAGTCTTTTCTTCGACATCTTCTTTAACTTTATTTAATTGATCAGCAACTTGGTTGCTCTTAGTTTTAATGAACTCAGCGGCTGTATTGACGCCTTCACGAGCTTTTTCATAGCCGTGTTGAGCAGCCAATTTGATGTCTTCACGAGTTTCTTTACCTGATTGAGGTGCAAACAATAAAGCTATAGTTCCACCGACGAGTGCGCCACCGAAAGCAAAAGCAGCCATCTTTGCGCGAGCTTCACTCTTAGGGGTTACTTCAAAAAAATCTGCTACTCTTTTGTTCATAATATGATCTCCTTTAACTTAACTATTAACTGTTCCAAATCTATTTACAGAAGAAATAACTTGGAAGATATAGAAACATAATAACAGAAATTTAGAAATATTTTCGTAACGATCGTAAAAAAACTGACTGAAAAAAATAGAGCAAACCTGTAAGCCGGGTTCTGTCTAGACAATCATCTATCTACAACTATCATTTCGGATAGCTTCTAGCCGCCTCCTGAGATCTGCGGGTCACATTGATCTCCCACGGCGTTGCTTCGGACGGGGTTTACAAGGCCATCACGTCGCCGTAATGCCGGTGAGCTCTTACCTCCCCATTTCAACCTTACTCCCTGAGGAGCGGAATATTTTCTGTTGCACTTTCCTTCAAGTTGCCTTGACCGGGAATTACCCGGCGTCCTTACCCTATGAAGCCCGGACTTTCCTCATCTAATTTACTTTAGTCCATCAGATGCGATTGTCTGGTTTGCTCTGAAAATTGATTTTAACACATGAATGATGCTGGTCGTAACGCCTCGACATAGTCAATGCCAAGATCGACATAAACAGCTAATTGCGGGAAAGTCTCTCTTAACTTTTCAGCTAAAGGCTGCAAAACCACACGTTCATTTGTATCATGTCCTGTGACTATCACACGTATATCTCTGAGCATCAGCGCAATGCCTACATGGTGTTTCATTTCACCAGTAACCAACACGTCGATATCATTTGCCAGCAAATCGCTGATCCAGTCTTCGTCAAAAGCACCCGGACAAAAACAGACATTGCGAATAGTGGAATCATCGATATCACACACTCGGCAAAAAGGTGCTTGTAATTGTCGGCTGACACGATTGTAGAATTCGCTAAATTTCTGGGGTTTATTTAGAGTGCAATATCTGCCGTGACCTGTATTGTCAGAGTTTTTGATCAAAATTTCTAATTCATCATGTTCTAGGCCAGTCAAAACTCTAGATGCCAATTGATAAGCCACACCTTCTTCGGCGGCATCTAGATTGGTATGAGCACTGTAGAGTGCTATATCATCTTTAATCAAACTGAAGCAGAGCTGATTTTCGACTTTTTGATAAGACAAATTTTTAAGTGGAGAAAAAAACTGTGGGTGATGAGTGACAATTAAGTTAGCTCCATTGCGTTTAGCTAATTCTATAGTCTGAGGCAAAAGATCTAGAGCTAAGACTACACCAGTAGTTTTAGCTTCTTCATCGCCCAATTGATGGCCGACAGGATCCCATTTTTCAGCTAGCTCTAACGGAGCAATCTTTTCGATAAAATCATAGATATCTCGGTGTAGCATACTATCTCCAAACATCGATAATCTCTTGTATTTGTCGAGCGATCTTCGCACTTATAGCATCGCCCCTACCTTTTTTACTTGCCAATTGCTGCATCTTGACTAGATAATTTCTTATCTGTTTAAACCTAATTTCTGGTAGAGCATGCGTCTCTAGTTGCAAATGTACATCAGACATTATCTTCGGGCCAATAAAATTAACTAGTGGCTCTAGAGTATAATTCTCAGCATCGTAGCGCACATGCAACAATATGTAGATATGTTTTCTTTCTTCTACAACCCATTCATCTAAATATGTAAAACCACGTTCAGTTAAAAAATTACGCAGTACGCCATAGGTCCAATTAGGTTGCAGAACAAATTCTGTGCCTCGAGGTATTTGAGCGATATGTTCTTCTAAAATTTTCTTGATCTCATAACCGCCCATGCCGCAGATAGTGACCAGATCATCATCTCTGAGATCTATGTCTGTCAGCCCTGCAGTATGTAAAATTTCTATCTTTTCAGATAAACCAGCCCTCAAGACATTTTCGCTGGCTTTTTGTAGAGGTTTACTGCGTAGATCACTAGCGATGGCACATTCAAATTTGCTACTCTGTATCGCTAAGATCGGCAATTTGGCATGATCTGTTCCCACATCTACCAAGCGATGTTTACTCGGTAATAATTCCAGAATTTGTTCTAGCCGTCTCATCTCTAGTCGAGATGTCCTTTTAGTTTTTTGCTGCGATTAGGATGACGTAATTTGCGTAAAGCTTTAGCTTCGATCTGACGAATTCGCTCACGGGTTACGTTGAACTCTCTGCCGACTTCTTCCAGTGTACGAGCACGTCCATCGTTTAATCCAAAACGTAGACGCAACACCTTTTCTTCACGTGGGGTCAGAGCATGCAAGACTTCTGACAACTGTTCTTTTAACAGTGTGAAGGCTGCCTGATCGGCAGGTGACGGAGCATCGTCATCAGGTATGAAATCACCTAAATGACTGTCTTCTTCCTCACCGATGGGTTTTTCTAATGAGACTGGCTCTTGTGAAATCTTCATGATCTCACGCACTTTCTCCACGGTGATACCCATCTCTTTAGCGATTTCTTCAGCTTCGGGTTCACGACCTAATTCTTGTAGAAGCTGGCGTTGGAAACGAATTAATTTATTGATCGTCTCCACCATGTGCACAGGTATGCGGATAGTACGGGCTTGATCGGCGATAGCTCTGGTAATAGCTTGACGAATCCACCAAGTGGCATAGGTCGAAAATTTGTAACCCTTACGATAATCGAATTTATCTACAGCCTTGATCAGACCTAGATTGCCTTCCTGAATCAAATCGAGAAATTGCATGCCGCGTCCGGTGTAACGCTTGGCGATACTAACTACCAGGCGCAGATTGGCTTCAGTGAGATGCTGTTTGGCGTAATCGTCACCTGATTCCATACGTGCAGCTAGGTGTTTTTCTTCATCGGCAGTCAACAACTCCACACGACCTATCTCTTTGAGATACATGCGTACGGGATCATCGACCATGGGTTGATCTGTAAATATTTTGCTTTGATCTTGATCATCGTCGTCTTCTACAACTTCGATGCCAGCGTTCTCCAACCCTTCGATGACCTTGTCTAGATAATCCTCATCGATTTTGATGTCGTCTAAATAGTCAATGACTTCTTGTTGAGTTAGCTTCTGATCGGATGCTTCACCGCGCATAATCAAGAAGCGAATAGCGGCACTTTCATCGCTACCATCGAATAGGTCTAAATTCTTTTTATGCTTCTTCAGTGAGATGACAGAATCAAAATCATCATCATCTTTTTCTTCTTTTACATCATCGATGGCTGAATCGATATCCACATCGATATCTTCAACAGAAGCCACTTCTTCATCATCAGATATATCCGATTCCAACTCGAGATCGGGCTCAAGTTCCGGTGTGATCTCCTCTTCTAACTCCAAATCTAGAGTTAAGTTCTCATCGTAATCGCTGACAAAATCTTGAGTGTTTTCAACTGAAATATCACTGTCTGCAACGACATCGACCTTTTTGTCTTTCTTGGTCTTTCTAGGTGCTTTAGCTTTTTTAGGTGAAGTTTTTTTATTATCTTCACTAGATTTTTTTGTTGTAGATTTTTTTGTTGTAGATTTTTTGGATGCAGGCTTTTTAGTAGCTTCCTTTTTGGCTTTAGTTTTAGGAGATGCTGCGTCCTTCGTGGTTGACTTCGTCACTTTACCAGTAGATTTTTTAGCCTTTGCCTTGCTTTTTTTGCTATCGACTTTGATTTCGGCTTGAGCCTCTTCGGTCTTGATCTTTTTCTTGGTTGTTTTTTTGCTTGGTGATTCCTTCTTCGTAGCCATATCTTCTCCTATCAATGTGATTTGATTAATCTATCTAATTCAGTCAATAAAACTTCTCTTTCTTCAGCACCTATATTTTTATCAGCTAGTAGCTGTAAAATCTGTTCTTTATTTTCTTTGAGTCTCTCTTGGCGCATACGCCTGAGGCTTGATTTAGCTGACTCTAATAAATCTACTTGTTCATAACCTTCTATGCGAGCATTGGTCTCAATTATCTGCTTGCTGACCATCTCTCGCTCAGTGTCTTCTAGACGATACGAATTGATAATCTGTGCCAAAGTCAGTCTACGTAGAGCAGCTTGTTCTAAAATATCCGTCAAAAAATCTTGCGGAATATTTTTGGCAAAATCACCGCTGGTCAAGGGTGGATCCAATTGTTCTAGCAATTCATTATCGATGGCTAAAACAGTGAGTAAAATACTCTCATGCTCACTGAGCTCAAAGCGCGGCAAGTTTTTAGTTCGTTCAGTTAGGTTCTTGTTTTCTTTAGGTTCATGAGGTCTGCTATAACCGCTATTAGCACTATATGGCGAAGTAGATAAATCACTATAACTATCGGAGTTGAGCCGTGCTATCTCACGCAACACTGTGTCTTTCGGCACTCCTAAAAGCTCAGCTACCTGATCAGCATAATATTCTTGTGTGACCTTACTTTCGATCGCAGCCAGATACTTACACACCTCTGCCTGATAAGCTACAGCTTCTAAATTGCCTGCTTCATCACGATGAGTATCAGCGATCATTTTCAATTCGTACTCAATCTGCGGCAGGGCTTGATCGATCAAAGCCTTAAAACGTTCAGATCCGTACTCACGAATGAAATCATCAGGATCTTTGCCAGCTGGTATATTCAAAACTTTGACATCGAAGCCGATATTTTTAGCTATTTTAAGTGCCTTCGCTGTAGCATTGCGCCCAGCATTATCAGCATCGAAGCACAAAACCAATTTATGTTTAAAGCGTTTGAGCAATCTCGCTTGTTCTGGAGTAAAAGCGGTACCTAAGCCAGCGACGGCATTAGTGAATCCAGCCTGATGTAGACTCATCACATCTAAGTACCCTTCAGTTAGCAGAAAAAAATCTTCCTTGCTTTTACGGGCAAAATTCAAGGCGAATAATTGACGACCTTTGTTGTAGATTATTGTATCGGGCGAGTTGAGATACTTAGGCTCACCCTCACCGATCACGCGCCCACCAAAAGCGATCAAGTCATTGAATGAATTAAAGATCGGAAATACTACACGCTCACGCAAAACATCATAGTAACTGCCCTTTTGGCTGCGTCTTACTAAGCCTGAAGCCAGTATGGTTTGATCATCAAAACCCTCACGCTTAAGCTCTTGATAAAGTCCATCCCAAGCCTCACCTGCATAACCGACACCAAAACGCTTGAGGGTACTCGGCAAAAAACCACGTCTCTGCATATATTTCTGGGCTTTAGGGTCTTGAAACAGATGGTAATAGTAACGGGCTGCCACCAGCATCAATTTCCCTTGTGCTTTTTTGGCAGCCTCGCGTTGTTTCATTTTGCCGTCATCATCAGTTTTGATGGTGATACCCAGACGCTTTGCTAAAAACTCCACAGCTTCAGGGAAGCTCAATCCTTCGATATCTTGGATGAAGGATATGACGTTACCACCTTTTTGACAGCCAAAACAATAATAAATTTGTTTGCTGTCAGAGACGCTAAATGACGGTGTTTTTTCAGAGTGAAAAGGACACAGACCAAAATGGTTGCTGGCACTCTTTCGCTCTAATTTTACGTATTCACCGACTAATTCAACGATGTCCGTCTTTTCAATTATCTCATTGATGATGTCTTGAGAGATGAACACCACGATACTTCCTCTAAATAGTTTTCACTATATAAGTACGATGGCTTTAACAAAATCCCACTATCGACTAATCACCTTTCGGCAGTGAGTAAGCATTGCTATACTCCTGATATTTAAGACGGAACTCTTCGCTGTTACGCTTCATATCTTTTAGATAGGCATGACGCAACATCTGATTACTAGCTGACTCTAACATGGCACTGGCGACATTAGAACAATGATCTGCTATACGCTCAAAGTTAGTCAGTAAATCACTGAGCACAAATCCCATCTCAATCGAACAAACACCTTTTCGCATACGTTGGATATGTCGATTACGTGAAGCTTTAGTCAGATCATCGATTACTTCCTCTAAAGGTTCAACATCTAAAGCAATTTTGAGATCTGAACTTCTCAGTGCTTCAAAAGTTTTCTTCAAAACACCAACTAGAGCCTTACTGAGAACTTCAACTTCTACCTTGGCTTCATCCGAGAAGAAAATCTTTTTGCTGTGCATCTCCTGAGCACTGTAGCACACATTCAAAGCATGGTCGCCGATACGCTCAAAATCACCGATGAAATATAAGAGATTGGATACACGATAATTATCTTTAGGAGTCAGATTTTGAGCTGACAGATGCACTAAGAAGGTTCCGAGCTTATCCTCATAAGCATCTAATTCCTTCTCTTGACGTTTGATGGTATTAAAAGTCTTGTCATCATAATTCGTCAAGATACTTGTAGCTTCTTCTACCATCTCGATTGAAATCTCGCCCATTACTCTGACCATCTCCTCAGCCTTATCGACGGCGATGGCAGGAGTAGCCAGCAAACGTTCATCGAGCAATTCATATTGCTCCTTCTCCTCTGCACTCTCTGGCCAGGTCAGCATAGCTAGCTTTGCTAAAATTCTGCGACCAGGGATAAAGATTACGCTCAAAATCACATTGTAAATGGTATGAGAATAGGCGATATCGAAGGCGTTAACAGTATTGTTAAAGAAGGAAGCATCAAAAAAATTGTTGCATATAAAGTAAAACAAAAAGTATAGAACAGTACCAGATAAATTGTAGTAAAGATGCACAAAAGCTGTTCTTTTGGCGTTTTTGTTAGCACCTATACAAGAAATCAAAGATACTCCACAAGAACCGACATTCTGACCAATAATCAGAGGAAGGGCGATACCCCAGGTGACAGTGCCTGTGGCACTCAAGGCTTGAACTACACCCATGGAGGCGGAGGAGCTCTGTAAGATCAAGGCAAACAAGAATCCAGCAAACACACCTAGGAAGGGATTGCTAAACAAAGTCAGCAAGCTAATAAAAGTCGGTGAATCAGCAAGAGGTTTGACCGCTTCTGACATCATGGTCATACCGACCATCAAGACACCGAATCCAAAAGTGATATTACCAGTTTGTTTGAGAGAAGCACGTTTACAGGACATCGTAACCATCATGCCTGCAAACACTAATAAAGGAGCGAAGGTACTGGGTTTGAGTATGGTGACATACCATGCATCACCCTCTAAGCTAGTCAAACTCAAAATCCAGGCGGTTACAGTAGTACCGATATTGCTACCGATGGTGACGCTGATGGTCTGAGTCAATGTCATAGCGCCAGAGTTGACAAATCCCACCAACATGACGATGACTGCAGCAGAAGATTGAATGATCATTGTCACCAATAATCCGAGCAACAAACCACGGATGGGGCTACTGGTCAACTTTTCTAAAACTACCTTGAGACGGTGACCTGCTGATTGTTCTAGCCCTGAACTCATCATTTTCATGCCATAAATCAGCAGGGCTAGACCGCCCAACAAATTAAAAAAACCGAATAGTGACACTCAA
>JAEWFX010000038.1 GCA_023388605.1 Bacillota bacterium | reverse complement strand
GAGTGAGCTTGGTAAAGGAACAACGATTGAGATTTTGTTTCCAAAAAATGAGAGTAGTTTGATGCGATAAAACTAAAGTCTTAAAGACTGATAAAGCCTGCTAGAGCTTCATTTTCAGCTTTGGCAGGCTTTATATAAATTTTACTGGCGGAGATGGCGAGATTCGAACTCGCGTGCCGGTAACCCGACAAACGCATTTCGAGTGCGTCCCGTTATGACCACTTCGGTACATCTCCGTGAACTCGTGAATTATAGCATATATTTGCTCAGATAGTGAATAAGACAGTGTTAGTTAAAATCGACGCTTTGATCAAAACAAGGGCCCTTATTTTTTACAATCAATAAAAAGAATTTAGAGTGTAGATGATATAATTCCCGTATGATCAAGTATTTATTGACAGGGACATTCGATCCTCTGACGGCGGGGCATGTCGATTTATTGTTGCGTAGCTCCAGGCTCTGCGACGTAGTTTGTATCGCCATCATGGAGAATACAGAAAAGAAGAATATGTTCTCTATAGACAAACGTCTACAGCTCTGGAAAACGGTGATAGCAGATCTGTGTGCACGAGGTGATCTGAAGCCGGATCGGGTAGAGTTAGTGCATAGTTCAGGGCTGGTGGTAGATGTGGTCAGAGAATTAAATATCACTGCCATCGTCCGAGGTGTAAGAAATTCAGTAGATTTTGCTTACGAAAATCAAATGGCCGAGGTCAATCGCAGCCAGTTGCTCGGCTGTGAAACTATTTTTTTAGCACCGCGTCCAGACAAACAACATATCAGTTCGTCCATAGTTCGTGAATTGATTTTGCGTGGTGGTGACTATCGAGCCTATGTGCCAGAAGTTATCTGTGACCTTTTATCTGACCGAGAAGATTAATATGAATTTTTCTGTGATCAGGTCTTTGATTAGCTTGAAAGGTGTTTTTTGATATACAATATTGCATATCTTTTCAAAGGAGAAAGGTATGAACGATAATTCGCAACCGGATTTTATGAGTGATGTTAATCCTCAAGAGAATATTGTTGATGATCGTCAAGATGTGATCGATTCGCCGAGTATCGGCGATAAGTACCGTGAGGAAACTCATGATGTTGACGACTATCTTCAATTGATTGAGGACAGACTTAAATCAGCTCGCAAAGTGCCTTTTTCAGATATGGTGATGGTCGATCGCGATGAGATGCTCTATTTCGCAGATATGTTGCGTGAACTCTTGCCGAATGAATTGCGTCAAGCACGCTGGCTCTTGCAACAGCATCGTCAATTTATCCTAGAAGCTCGCAAAGAGGCAGATGTGATTTTGCGTGATGCCGAAAATAAGATGGCACGTATGATCGACGAGCACGAGGTGACTCAGTCAGCGATGGCTGAAGCTCAACGCATTGTCGATAATGCTACTTCTCAGAGCCGTAATCTACAAAATCAGACATTAGATTATGCAAAGCAGGTTTTAAGCGATTTAGAAACTCATTTGACCGAGATGCTGGTATATATTCAAAAGAATAAGAAAGATTTAGAGTGATGTTCATTAGTGATTTTACTGATACTACCTCATCAGCGAATAAAGTAGGTGGTTCTCATTTAGATCTAGCGATAGTTTTCGGAGGCCAGAGCAGTGAGTACAGTGTTTCTCTTGTTTCGGCCTCTTTTATTATTGAGGTTTGTTCTCGGTTAGAGAATGTTCAAGTACACAAAGTCGGTATCACTAGAGATGGTGCTTGGTACTTAACAGATGCAACCATCGAGGAGATCAAAGAAGATAAATGGCAAAAGCAAAGTAATCTCTTGCTCAACTGGTGTATGGATGGACAACATCGTGGTTTTGTAGCAGGTGATAAGTTTCAATCGATCGATTGTATCTTCCCAGTTCTACATGGTCGCAATGGTGAAGACGGCACAGTGCAGGGACTCTGGCAATTAGCTGGCATCCCCTATGTCGGTTGCCAGGTTGTCGACAGTGCAGTCAGTATGGATAAGGTTATATCACGCATGCTCTTCGATCATGCAGGTATACCGCAGACTAAATGGACTTGGCTCTATCATCGTCGTTATTTGAGCAAGCCTGAACAATGCATCACTGAGATAGAGTCTTTTTTGTCTTATCCTGTGTTTGTAAAACCTGCCAATGCTGGTTCTTCAGTGGGAATCAGCAAAGCTAAGAATACAGAAGATCTCAAAGCCGCTCTAGAGATCGCTTTTCAACATGATTCTAAGGTGGTCATCGATGAAGCTGCCAATGTCAGAGAAATAGAATTCGCTGTATTGCAGCTCAGTGATGATGAAGGGAGCATATTTGTCTCTGAGCCAGGTGAAATTGTTCCTGATCGTGAATTCTATGATTTTGAAGCTAAATATAAAGATGCCAATTCACGGTTACTCCTACCAGCACCGCTGGAGCCTGAATTGCAAAAGCAACTTGAAGAGTATGCGAAATTGGCTTTTCGTGTTGTCGATGGACATGGACTGTGCAGAGCTGATTTCTTCGTCGAAAAAGAAACGGGTAGGATCTATATCAACGAAATCAATACTCTACCAGGATTTACCAGCATATCGATGTACCCTAAATTGATGGAGTATTCTGGTATTGAAGCTCCACACTTAATGAAATTGTTGATCAGCGCAGCACTGATGAATAAATAGATATTTGCCGCATAGAAAGGTCATTATGTCTACTAAATATATTTTCGTGACCGGAGGAGTGGTTTCTGGTCTAGGTAAAGGTGTAACCGCAGCTGTTTTAGGTTGTTTGCTCAAAGCCCGTGGCATCACTGTGCGTTGCCAAAAATTTGATCCATATATCAATGTGGATCCTGCTCTGATGAGCCCGATCCAACACGGTGAGATATTTATAACTGAAGACGGTGCTCAGACTGATCTAGATATTGGCCACTATGAGCGTTTTACTGATGTTAATCTCGATCAAGAGAGTGATATCACTTCAGGCATGATCTATCGCGATGTCATCGACGATGAGCGTCGCGGTATTTACAATGGCGGCACAGTACAGGTCGTACCTCATATTATCAATGAGATCAAAGAACATATATTCAATGTTTCACGTCGCAGTGACGAGCCCACCGATGTGGTGATCTGTGAAATCGGTGGCACTATCGGTGATATGGAGAGCAATCCCTACATCGAAGCCATCCGTCAAGTGGGTTACCAGATAGGACGAGAGAATTGCCTGATTATCCATGTCACGCTATTGCCATACCTTAAATCTTCAGGCGAAGTTAAGACCAAACCCACTCAACACAGTGTACAGCGTTTACTTTCTCTGGGTGTACAGCCAGATGTATTGGTCTGTCGTACAGAAGTACCTTTAGATCAGGTAACGCGCAAAAAGATAGCTCTATTCTGCAATGTGCGTGAAGATAGCGTTATCGAGAATATGGATGTAGATACAATCTACTCGTTGCCTTTATATTTTGAAAAACAAGGTCTGGCGGACTGTGTTTGCCGTCAGCTCGGAATCGCCCAATTTATCGATCCAAATCTACAGAAATGGGAAAAGCTCCTAGAGAAAATCAAGCACATCAAGGGTCAAGTCAATGTTGCTTTAGTCGGCAAATATAATGCTCTACAAGATGCATATTACTCTGTATTAGAAGCACTCAAACACGCGACCATCGAAAAAGAAGTGGCTTTAAAGATTACATGGGTGGATAGTGATCAGATCGAAAACAAGACAGAAGATGAGCTGAGTGAAATTTTTGCTGACTGTGATGCTATCTTGATCCCCGGAGGATTTGGACCTCGTGGTATGGACGGCATGATATTAGCTGCTGGATATGCTCGCAGACATAAACTACCTTTCTTAGGCATAGGTTTGGGTATGCAGATGGCTGTCTGTGAGATCGCACGCAATGTAGCCGGCATCAAAGATGCTCATTCCGATGAATCCGAAAAGGAATGCAGCGATATCTTTTACTATGCTGGTCTGACCAGTGAGCAAGCTAAAAACATCAAACAGGTTCCGTTCCCTGAACAGCCTATGCGCTGTGGTGCTTACAGTATGAAGATAGCAGAAGGTTCATTGCTGTCGGAAATATACGGTGTAGATGAAGTCAAAGAACGTCATCATCACCGCCGTGAATTAAATCCTGCCTACCAGGTGCCTCTCTTGCAATCAGGTGTTGTCTTCAGTGGCACCTCGCCAGATGGACACATTGTCGAAGCAATCGAGTTGAGGACTGAAGAACATCCTTTCTTCGTCGGTATGCTTGCACATCCAGAATTCAAATCGCGTCCGATCAAGCCGCATCCTGTGTTCTTATCCTTGATCGAGCAAGCGATGAAATTTCAACGAGCAAATAATATTAACTAGATATTAGAAGGAGTATTTATGGCTTTTGTCTACGAAGAACCCTCGCGTACATTTTCTGAATTTTTGTTGGTACCACATCACACGACACGTACCTGTATACCTGACAATGTGACTTTGAAGACACCTTTAGTCAGATTCAAGAAAGGGGAGGAAGCTCCTCTCAGCTTGAATGTACCCTTTACATCTGCCATCATGCAGTCAGTTTCTGGCGATCGTATGGCAGTAGCTCTCGCACGTGAAGGAGGAATCACTTTTATCTTCGGTTCACAGTCGATTGAGTCTCAGGCTGAAATGGTACGTAAAGTCAAAAAGTACAAAGCAGGCTTTGTGACATCAGATGCCAATCTTAGACCGGATGCCACACTGTCAGATGTATTAAATATCAAAGCTGAAACTGGCCACTCAACTGTACCCATCACCGAAGATGGAACAGCTAATGGTAAATTATTGGGCATCGTAACCAGTCGTGATTATCGCGTTTCACGCATGCAGCCTGATACTAAAGTCTCAGAATTCATGACTCCCTTTGAGCATATGATCTACGCTGAAGAAGGGGTGACTCTGAGCGAAGCCAATGATATTATCTGGGACAATAAACTCAACCAATTACCCATAGTCAACCATGAGCAAAAATTAGTATCCCTGGTTTTTCGTAAAGACTACGATGAACACAAAGAGCATCCCTGTGAGTTATTAGACTCGGATAAACGTCTTTTAGTCGGAGCGGGCATCAATACTCGTGATTATAAGGAGCGAGTCCCTGCTCTAGTTGAGGCTGGCGTAGACGTTTTGTGTATAGATTCTTCTGACGGTTTTTCTGATTGGCAGGCAGATACTCTACGCTGGATAAAAGAGAATACTCCCGATGCCTATGTAGGTGCTGGTAACGTAGTCAGTGCAGATGGCTTTAGATTTTTAGCGGAAGCTGGTGCTGATTTCATCAAAATCGGTATTGGCGGAGGATCCATTTGTATAACCCGTGAGCAAAAAGGTATCGGTATGGGTCAGGCATCTGCAGTTATGGAAGTAGCGAAAGCTCGTGATGAGTATTTTGCAGAAACTGGCATCTACATCCCCATCTGTTCTGATGGCGGTATTGTATATGATTACCATATGGCTCTAGCTCTGGCTATGGGAGCCGACTTCTTGATGCTGGGACGTTATTTCGCCCGTTTCGATGAAAGTCCTACTCGCCGTTTAGTCGTCAATGGCAACTATGTCAAAGAGTACTGGGGTGAAGGTTCCAATAGAGCTCGAAATTGGCAACGCTACGATGATGGCGTAGAGCATAAGGGCAATAAGATGACTTTTGAAGAAGGCGTTGATTCTTACGTGCCTTATGCAGGTAAACTCAAAGACAATCTCGCCACATCTATCGCCAAAATTAAAGCGACGATGTGTGCCTGTGGTGCTACTAATATCGAAGAGTTTCAAGAGCGTGCCCAACTGGTTATCGTCTCGCCGACCAGTATTGTTGAAGGTGGCGCACACGACGTTATCCGCAAGGAGAGTGAACGTCAATAACCATTGTTTCAGATAAATTAATAGAGATTACGGTCATAGCAGTGATAGTCTTGGTATCTGAATAAAATATGTTTTATATTATTTAGAGATTTTTAATTATAGATAAGGAGCTAATATGGCAGAACAAGTATATGAATTAACACTTTCTGGTATTCAAGATCTTGAACATGAACTAGATCACTTGAAAACTAAAGCTTTAGATGAGGTGGCAGAGCGTCTGAAGGAGGCTCGTTCATTGGGTGATTTATCTGAAAACTCAGAATATGACGATGCTAAAACCGCCCAAGCTGAAGTTGAGATGCGTATCGCTGAAATTGAAAAGATCTTAAAGAGTGCAAAGATCATCGATGATACCAATATCAGCAATAACGAAGTGTCTCTAGGTTCAAAGGTGACCATCTTAGACGTAGATCTGGATTTAGAACAGACCTACTTATTGGTCAGTCAACAAGAAGAAGATATCTTCAAAAACAAGATCTCTTCAGCTTCGCCAGTCGGTGCAGCTATCCTAGGCAAGAAAAAGGGTTCTAAGATCAAAGTCAAAACTCCGAGCGGACAGCTAGAATATAAGATTTTGAAGATTGAGAAGCCGCAGGCATAGGAGTTTACGTGGACAAGGATAATATTGTTAACCCAAATTTAGAATTAGATGAGCAGTCGAGCATTCGCCGCGAGAAGTTAGTCAAATTACGCAGCGAAGATGCTTCGCCCTATGATCTCAACAGTTGTGAAGTCACACATCACAGTGCTGAGATTATCGATAATTTCGATCAGTTAGAAGAGCAGGAAGTCAAGGTCGCTGGCCGCGTAATGAGCAAGCGTGGCATGGGCAAGGTCAGCTTTGTCGATCTGCACGATCGTCAGGGCAAAATTCAGATTTTTACGAAAATAGATGTACTGGGTGAAGAGAAGTACCAGGCTTGGCAAAATCTCGATCTGGGTGATGTCGTCCAGGTGACTGGTCATGTCTTCCGTACTAAACGCGGTGAAATCTCCATACGTACTACTGATTACTTGCTGCTTGCTAAGTGCCTGAGACCATTGCCGGAGAAATTCCACGGCCTGCAGGATTTAGATACACGCTATCGCAAGCGTTATCTCGACTTGGTCGTCAATCCGCAGGTGAAGACCAATTTCTTTAAGCGTTCGCAGATTATCACCTCTATACGCAATTCTCTGTTAGCTGAAGATTTTTTAGAGGTTGAGACTCCCTTGTTGAATACCATCGCGCATGGTGCAGACGCCAGACCTTTTCTCACGCATCACAATACCCTAGACTTAGAGCTTCATCTAAGAATATCACCTGAGCTCTATCTTAAACGCTTGATTGTCGGTGGTTTTGAACGAGTATTTGAGATCGGTCGTAATTTCCGCAATGAAGGTATGTCGTACAAACACAATCCTGAATTCACCATGGTCGAGATCTATCAAGCATACGCTGACTATGAAGACATGATGAAATTGACAGAGAAATTGATCTCTCAAGCCTGCCTAGAGGTGAATGGAACTTACCAGATAGAGTATCAAGGTACAGCCTTAGATCTCACACCTCCGTTCAGAAGATTGTCGATGAAAGATGCTGTCAAAGAGTATGCTGATGTCGATTTTGATGCCTTGGAGTTAGATGACTTGCTCGTCATCGCCAAAGAGCGAGGCATAGAAGTGGCAGCTGGTACCAGTAAGGGACAACTCTTGAGTATGTTCTTTGATGCTTTTTGTGAGGACAAGTTGATTCAGCCTACTTTTATCTACGATTATCCGGTTGAAATTTCGCCTCTGAGTAAGCAGCGTCGTGATGATAAGAGCATTACAGAGCGCTTTGAATTGTTTATCAAGGGTACAGAGTACGGTAATGCTTACAGTGAATTAAATGATCCGGAAGAGCAATTGAACCGCTTTATGAAGCAGTACGAAAAACATCGTGCTGGCGATGAAGAAGCTTGCTTACCAGACTATGACTATATCGAAGCTTTAGAGTACGGTATGCCACCCACAGGTGGACTCGGCATCGGTATCGATCGTCTGGTCATGCTGCTCACCGATAGTTCTACTATCCGTGATGTCTTATTGTTCCCGACAATGAAACCGTTAAACGCCGAATAGGAAATCTAGTCAGCGGTGACGTTTGACAGCCTACTGCGCAAAATCTAAAATTATTGAGTGAATATTTGTGCTTTTTGCACATATTCACTCTGATTTTGAATTAAACTATGAAACTTGAAAATTGAATATGATTTGGAGGTGATTGCCATTAACTGGCTGTTTTTTATTATCGGTTTGTTACTCGGCTTACTCTGTGCGGGTGTGGCTGTGATTATTTACTATAAAAAAGGCTTTAGTAAAGAACGTCAAAAACTCGAAGAAGAAGTTAAGAACACCAAGGCAGATTGTTCTGCACTGGTGGCAGAAGCAGAGAAGAAATCTGAAAAATTACGCAATGATCTGCTGAACCAAACTAACAATGAAGTGCGTAAAGTGCGTTTAGAATTAGAGAGTTCAGCGAAGGCAAAAAAACAGGAATTAAATCTTGAACGCAAGCGTCTGAATCAGAAGGAAAACCAATTGCAACGTCGCTTCGATCAACAAGAAGAGCGTGAGCAAGAGTTAGAAGATCTGACTAAGACCTTGAATCAACGTGAAAGCGAGATCGTACAAGGTGAACAAAAATTATTGGCTGAACTCGAGAAAGTAGCGAGTCTGTCTATGACAGAGGCTCGCGAAAAACTGATGTCTGAAGCTCGTATTGAATATGAGCACGATATGGCTGTTCTATTGAAACAGCTTGAGGACGAAGTTAAAGACAAGGCCGATCGTATCGCCAAAGAAGTGATTGTCAGTTCAATTCAAAGATATGCATCAGATTATGTCTCTGATGCTACAGTTACTGTAGTCAGTCTGCCCAATGATGAGATGAAAGGTCGCATTATCGGTCGTGAAGGTCGTAATATCCGAACCTTAGAAAATCTCACTGGTATCGACTTGATCATCGATGATACACCAGAAGCGGTGATCTTATCTGGTTTTGATCCCATCCGTCGTGAAATAGCCCGCAATGCTATCGAGAAACTAGTTTACGATGGTCGTATCCATCCTACTAGAATCGAAGAGATGGTGGCGAAGGCTAAAATTGAGATGGAAGATACCATACGTCAAGCTGGCGAAACTGCTGTTTTCGAAACTGGTGTTGTCGGTTTGCATCCTGAGATTATCCGTATCATCGGTCGAATGAAATTCCGTACAAGCTACGGTCAAAACTGTCTACAACACTCGATGGAAGTCGCTAATTTATCGGGAATCATGGCGTCGCAACTGGGTTTAGATGTAATGACTGCTAAGCGTGCTGGTCTCTTACATGACATCGGTAAAGCCGTCGATTTTGAGATGGAGGGCACACATGTAGCATTAGGTGCTGCTATCGCTCGCAAGTACAATGAATCTGATGTGATCGTCAACGCCATCGAATCTCATCACGGTGATGTCGAAGCCAAGTATCTGATATCTGGTATTGTGGCTGCAGCAGATGCTATTTCTGCCGCTCGTCCTGGGGCACGTAGTGAGCATCTTGAGACTTATATCAAACGTATTGAGAAGTTAGAAGAAATCGCTGATTCCTTTGAGGGAGTAGAGAAATCATTTGCTGTACAGGCTGGTCGTGAGATCAGAGTCATTGTGAGACCTGAATCGATGCGCGACGATGAAATGATTCTCAAGGCTCATGAAATTACAAAGAAAATTGAACAAGAACTTAAATATCCTGGTGAAATCAAAGTCCAATTAATCCGTGAGAGTCGAGTAGTCGATTATGCACGATAAGTGGCAAAAAGGTGTCTGACAGACACCTTTTTTATTTGTTAAAATATAGTCAAATTATTTTTAAAGGTGTAAATGTTCAAGATACTTTTAATCGGCGATATTGTTGGACGCTGTGGACAAGATTTAATCAGTAAGCATCTCCCTGTACTCAAGGAGCAACATCAGATTCAACTCTGTGTAGCTAATGCTGAAAATGCGAGTGGAGGTCTAGGTATAGATGCTATGAGTGCCAGACATCTGCAGCGCGCAGGTGTCGATTTGATGACACTCGGAAATCATGCCTGGGCGAAGCAAGGATGGATCAAGGATTGTGATGATTTTCCCAATATCTGTCGACCGCTCAATGGCCCTCCTAGTTGGCCTGGATTTGATCATGTAGTATCGACTACCGAGAGTGGCGTGAAAGTTTTGTTGATCAATTTACACGGTCAAGTCTTCAATCATAATTTTGATAATCCCTTTGTCGCTATCGAGCAGAAACTAGATACATGGCGTGACAAGTATTGTCCGCAGGTTATCTTAGTTGATTTTCACGCTGAAGCTACCGCCGAGAAAATCGCCATGGGATATTATTTACAGGACAGAGTCAGCGTAGTTTTCGGAACGCATACCCACGTTCAAACTGCTGATGAGCGCATACTAGGCGCTGGCACTGCATACATCACTGATCTAGGTATGACCGGACCAGGTGATGGCATTATAGGCATGAGTAAAAATGCTGGTATCAGACGTTTTGCCCATAGTTTGCCTGCCCGCTATGAAGTTGAGACTCAAGGTGCAAGTACGCTACAAGGTGCTATTGTCAGCATCGATGAGACTACTGGTAGGGCACAGTCGATCGAGCGTTTAATGATCTGGGAATAGTTTAATTTATTAGGCACATTATGAATCGCATAAGAAGTAAACATCTCTTTTTATTGTCAATACTGATCATCATTGATCAAGTAACTAAGTTAATGGTTAATTGGAATCTGTCGATCGGCGACGAGATCCCTTTGATCAAAAACTTTTTCTCTTTAGTGCACGTACGCAATCGAGGTGCGGCTTGGGGCATACTAGCAGATCGGACAATCGGCATTATTTTTTTGTCGATAATTTCCTTCGTCGCCACATGCATATTTTTTTATGTCTATAGCAAAGCCCAAAAGGATGTGGCGCGTGTGACCGTCATTGTCTTAATAGCAGGTACGGTCGGCAATCTGATTGATAGGTTGCGTCTGGGCGAAGTTATCGACTTTATCGCACTACAATTTGGTAGTTATCAATATCCTGCCTTTAATTTTGCCGATAGTTGTATCGTTTTAGCCGTTATATATCTACTTTACATAGTTTTGCGATGTAAAAATATAGATGATCTATTCGATTTTGCAGGAGCTGCTGATGGACAGTGATATTAAAACTTTTCTAGTTCCAATCGAAGCCAAAGAACAGCGTTTAGATCATTGGTTAGTTACTAAGCTACCGGAGTGTTCTCGCTCAGAGATCAGTCGTTTGATCGCTGATGGTGAAGTTGAAGTTAAAGGTAAAAATAAGATTAAAGCTGGTCTAAAACTCAGTGGTGGAGAAGCAATATCTGTAAGACTTAGTGCACAGATGCCACTTTCAGCAGAACCTCAAGCTATGGATCTCGATATTGTCTATGAGGATGAAGATCTTTTAGTTATCAATAAGCCTCAGGGTATGGTCGTTCATCCAGCCCCAGGGCATTACTCTGGTACATTGGTCAACGGTTTGCTGTATCACTGCAAGCAATTATCTGATCTAAGCGGTGAGTTCAGACCAGGTATAGTACATCGTCTAGATAAAGATACTGCTGGATTACTAGTTGTAGCTAAAAATAATGCGACTCACCGCAAGTTGGCTGAAGATTTGGCGGTACACGCTGTCAAACGTATTTATGCAGCTTGTGTCTGGGGACAGCCGAGCGCTGATCGCGGACGTATAGATGCTCCCATCGGTCGAGATCAATACAATCGTCAGCGTATGGCGATCAATGCTGATGGCAAGCAAGCCATCACAGATTTTTATGTTCTGGAACGCTATGCAAATAGCAGTCTAGTAGAGTTTCATCTGCATACTGGCCGTACACATCAAATCCGTGTGCACAGTAAGTATATAGGTTGTCCTGTAATCGGTGATCCCGTCTATGCAGCTAACCGTCCAACATACTTTCTAAAAGGACAAGCTTTAGTTGCACGTGCGATCAGTTTTGTACATCCAAATACCGAAGAAGAGTTGAGTTTTTCTATAGACCTACCTTCCTGGTTTATAGACCTGAAGAAAACTTTAGTTGCTGAAGTTGGAGGTAAATATGGAAAATAAGAGCAGAATTCATTGTGATGACAATCAAGAAGTAGCAGCTCTAGTTGGTAGTTTACAGTTCAACAGCAATCTGATCGCCGATCAATTAGATGTACGTACAGTATTGGATAATGATGGACTTACTTTGATAGGCGAACCGCAAGCCATCGAACAAGCTAATAATGTTTACCGCAAATTATCAGAGATGTACAGACAAGGAATCGATGCCGATGAACAAGCTGTACGTTACTTGATCGATCAGGCTCGTCAGACTGGAGATCAGGAAGTTTGTGAAATCGCTTATTCGCCTGATTTTATTACCATCAATGCCAAGGGTAGACCTATTTACAGCAAGACCTCAGGTCAACAGAAATATATTAAAGCCATCGACAAAAACGATTTAACATTCGGTATCGGGCCAGCAGGTACAGGTAAGACATATCTGGCAGTAGCGATGGCTGTAAAGGCCTTCAAGGCACGTCGCGTATCCAGGATTATCTTGACGCGTCCGGCTGTCGAAGCAGGTGAAAAACTAGGTTTTTTGCCAGGAGATCTGCAGATGAAGGTCGATCCTTATATGAGACCTCTCTATGATTCACTCTACGATTTGATGGGCTCAGATCAATATCGCTTGAATTTAGAGAAAGGACTGATCGAAATTTCGCCGCTAGCTTACATGCGTGGACGTACTCTCGATGATGCTTTTATTATTCTTGATGAGGCACAGAATACTACGCGTGAGCAGATGAAGATGTTTTTGACCAGAATTGGTTTTAATTCGAAGGCTGTAGTGACAGGTGACATCACTCAGATCGATCTGCCTCGTGATATGCGCAGCGGTTTGAAAGATGTACCATATATACTCCGAGGTGTAGAGGGTGTTAAATTTGTCAAGTTGACAGCACAAGATGTGGTGAGAAATCCATTGGTACAGAGGATTATCGCTGCTTATGATCAGCATGAACATAAACGTTGATCCGTCACTTTGAAGGAGAATTGATGAAGAAAAATCCGAAAAATATACTCTGGATAGAGCGTTGGAACAGGTATGGCAAATTACCGTTTTTGTTGTTGCTCTATATGATGACTGTTCTAGTTATCTACCATGGATCGATGCCAAAACGCTTTGATATTAAAGTGAACGATGTCTCAAATGTTGACATAGTAGCTCCACGTAGTATCGTCGATCGCATACACACTGAAGAAGCCGCAGAAGAGGCCATGGCCCAAGTGCCCAGAAAAATGTTGCGTTCGGAAGATATTTCCAATGAGGTAAATTCCAAAGCAGCTAAGTGGATGGCGATGTTTACGGAGGCACGCGGTAAACTCTACAGTGGCAATAAAATCAATAATGCTACCGAAGGCGATTCTGCCCCAAATAACTTCAATGTCACTGAACGCCGTAATCCAGCCGCTTCAGAAGTAGCACAGGTCGCTACAGATTTGCTCAACCGCATCAACACTACATTCAATATCGACTATGACATAGAGTTGACCAGACGTGTCCTCGAAATGTCAGAAGATCGTTACAATCTTTTCCAGGGCGATGTGATCGACACAGTTAAATTGACTATGCAGGAAAGCCTTGATGAGAACAAAGTTACTCAGGTTCTAGATCAACAGATCGCCAGGCTCAATGAGACGCAAGAGTTTTATACCGAAGATTTAGAACTTGTGCGTGATATCGCTTCGCGTCTAGTCATTGTCAATGTGGTGTACGATGAGACAGCTACGGAAAATGCACGTAAAGATACATATCAGAGGGTGATTAATAACCCTATTATGATCACTGCTGGTACACGTATCGTCTCGCAGGGTGATATCGTTTCAGCGAGTACCTTGGAGATTTTGGAAGAGCTAGATTTGATTATGGGTAAAGGAGTGGAGTGGTTCACTTTGCTCGGTGTGGCAGTTCTCGTCCTCGTGGTATTCTTTGCTCTTTTCTGTTATGTCT
>JAEWFX010000020.1 GCA_023388605.1 Bacillota bacterium | reverse complement strand
GGACATCAAAGGTTCTCTGGCACATGTCGAGATGCTAAAGGAAACAGGGATACTCTTCACAGCAGAAGCCGATACCATCATAATTGCTCTTCAGCAGCTCTTAAAGGAAGCTCAAAACGGGAAGTTAGTAGTCGATCTCAAAGCTGAAGATGTGCATACTTTTGTGGAAAATACTCTGTTAGAGAGAATTGGTGCTGTAGCTGGCAAAATGCATACTGCCCGTTCACGTAACGACCAGGTAGTGACAGATTTTCGCCTAAAAATCATGGCGGATTGTGAGTGTTTATCTGAACAACTTTCAGAGCTTCTAGTTGCGATTGCAGAAATTGCGAAGCGGCACCAAAAGACAATTTTACCTGGTCTAACTCATCTTCAACCTGCACAGCCTGTAACTCTAGCACATCATCTTTTAGCGTGGGGATTTGCCCTAAAGCGTGATCGAGAGCGTTTGGCAGATGCTCTTAAAAGAGTTAAATTGTGTCCACTCGGAGCCTGTGCTCTAGCTGGCACGACTTTCCCTATTGATCGACAATTAACTAGTGACAAACTCGGGTTTATCAAGCCGCTAGAGAACTCTATAGATGCTGTCTCTACCAGAGATTTTGTCTTAGAGATTTTGAGCGTGCTAAGTATTTTACACAGTAATTTTTCCCGTATAGCTGAGGAGTTAGTGCTCTGGTCAACCGTACAATTTGGCTATATTACGATGGCTGATGCCTTTAGTACTGGCTCATCGATTATGCCTCAGAAGATCAATCCAGATATCGCCGAGCTTTTGCGTGGTAAGACGGGTAGGGTGTACGGCAGCCTGATGCAGAGTTTGACCTTGGTGAAAGGTTTACCCTTAGCTTATTCCAAAGATCTACAAGAAGATAAGGAAGCTCTTTTCGATGCTTTTACAACATCTATCGATTCAACTATTTTATTGCGTAAAATGATTCTGACCATGACAGTGCATAAGGAGAAGATGCTAGAAGCTACTGAACGTGGTTATCTACAGGCGACAGACATTGCCGATTATCTAGCTAAGAAAACTGTACCTTTCAGGGAAGCGCACCATATCGCCGCCAAGATCGTCAAATACGCCATGGCCAATAATAAGACCCTCACAGGGTTGACCTTAGAGGAATATCAGAAGTTTCACAGTTTTTTCGCCGAAGATATCTACAGTGCGATAGATCTCTTGACCATGGTAGAGCAGCGTAATTCAACAGGCGGGCCTAGCTCACAGAGTACAAGTCGGCAGATCGAGCAATTGCTCTCGAACCGATGAGCTCAGTGAAAGAGAGTTTGCTGGTAGATACTGCGATGGCACCGTCTACCAGTGCTTGTTTGATATCCTGTTGAGAAGAAATCAAGCCACCCGCTATTACATCACAATTCAATAGCTTCTTGTATTTCCTGAAATTACGGGTGAACACTGCTGGCAGACATTCGATGAAATCTGGTTGGCACTGATTGAAGTTGCGCTCTAAAGTTTCTAGAGATAGTGAATCTAATTGAAACATACGCATAATGGTGATGAATCCACATTCCTTGGCGTAGCTCAAGAGTTTAGGACGAGTAGAGATAATACCGTCTGCCAAAGTGTTTTCCATCAGAAAATCCACCCCAGCTTCATGGGGAGCTAAGCCATCGATCAGATCAAAATGTATGAAGATTAATTTGTGGTGATCTTTGGCAGATTGTACATATCTGCTTATGTCGCTGAGAGTGCCGAAAAGCATGAAGATAACTTTGGCTTTACTCTCGAGTGCTGCTGCAAAATCTTCTTCATTCTTTACTGCTAAAATGATCGGATTTTGACATAGTAGCTCACTAAATTTCTGCATACCTTCCCTCCACACTTTGTTTGTACCATAATCATCTAAAGATTTCAGCTGATCGACAGAAGTATTAACAAAAATGTCTTTATGTACAAATTACACAAAAGATATTTGTATATAGTCTACAAAATTATGATAATTATCCAAAATGTTCTTTGATTAACATTGTGTTTATGTTAAGTTGAACACAAATTTAATACCAACTTACGATAACGCCACAGAGATTTTGAGCAGAAGGCAATCATTATGATTTCTTCTGTGTTTTTTTGTGGTTTTTTAGTTTTTTGGTGAGGTGAGAAGTGTTTGATGTAGCAATTATCGGTGCAGGTATCAGTGGTAGTGCGCTCGCTTATGAATTGTCTAAGTATCAGCTGAAAGTGCTGATGCTAGAGAAAGAGAATGATGTATCTCTCGGAGCTTCGCGTGCCAATACTGCGATTATTCATGGAGGGTACGATCCTGAGCCTGATACCTTGATGGGAAAAATGAATGTGCCTGCTGTTAAGCGTTGCCTGGATCTAGTCAGAGATCTCGATGTCGAGTATCGACATACAGGTTCGCTCGTCGTCGGTTTCGATGAGGAAGATAGCAAGACAGTAGAAAAACTCTACCGACGCGGTTTAGAAAATGGCTGTGAAGGTTTGGAGATTTGGGATAAAGAAAAATGTCTAGAACATGAACCCAAATTATCTCAAGAAGTGACCTGTGCCTTATGGATACCTGAATCTGGTGTAATCAACCCCTGGGAGTTGACCTTGGCTATGGCGACAGTCGCTGAGCGTGAAGGTGTAGAGATTATCCTCAACCAGGAAGTTAAAGATCTTAAGTGGTCAGATGATCACTATGAGATCGTATGTCAATCTGACACCTTTGCCGCTAGATATGTTGTCAACTGTGCTGGTATCAATAGCGATAAGATCCATAATTTAGTAGCTGAACCTGCTTTTGAGATCACTCCTACGAAAGGTGAATATTTCTTGCTCGATCGAGCTTGTGGCGAGTTAGTAAATAGCGTTATCTTCCAATGTCCCAGTGCGGTAGGTAAAGGTATTTTGGTATCGCCGACCATTCACTACAATACTCTAGTAGGTCCCAATGCTCAAGTTGTTGAGGACAATGAAGATACCTCGATAACTCAGGCTGGGCTCGACTACGTCGAAAAATTTGCCAAAAAATCCATCCCTGAACTAGACCTGCGTTACAACATTCGAAATTATGCTGGCGTGCGTGCTAACAGTGATTACGGTGATTTTTTCATTCAAAGATCAGCAGCTAATTTTATTGATGTAGCTGCCATCAAGTCTCCTGGACTAACTTGTTCGCCGCTGATCGCTGATTATGCAAGAGATCTACTAGTTGAAGAAGGTCTAAAACTAGTAGCAAAAGATCATTGGGATGGCACTCGTAAAGTGGTGCGTTTCAAACTCTTACCAGTGGCTGAACGTCAACAAAAAGTCCGTGAAAATCCTCTCTATGGGCGAGTGATTTGCCGCTGTGAGACTATCACCGAAGGAGAGATAGTCGATGCCATTCACTCCGGTATAACTCCTTGTTCTTTAGACGGTGTAAAACGGCGTTGTGGAACAGGAATGGGACGTTGTCAAGGTGGTTTCTGTGGTCCCAAAATCATGGATATTCTGGCACGAGAAACTGGTATGAAGCTCGAGGATATCACTCAAGACAAAGAGGGTAGCTATATCCTAATCGGTGACACCAAGCAGTGTCAGTCAGGAGAATAATATGGCTGATTATCAAACTATTGTTATCGGTGGTGGACCAGCAGGCTTAGCCGCCGCAGTCAGTGCTTATGAGTCTGGTGTCAAAAAAGTTCTAGTCGTCGAACGTGACCAAGTTATCGGAGGAATACTAAATCAGTGTATCCACAATGGTTTTGGTCTACATCGTTTTGGTGAAGAACTTACTGGTCCTGAGTATGCTGGCCGTTTCATCGAAAAACTTAAATCTACCGAGATAGAAGTTGCAGTCGATACCATGGTCATCGATATCGAGGATGCTGATAGAGAAGTAAAGAAATTACATCTTCTAAGTGCAGAAAAGGGTTATCGAATCGTTACCTGTGAAAGTTTGATTTTGGCCATGGGTTGTCGTGAGCGTACTCGTCCAGCTATTCGTATTCCGGGAACGCGCCCAGCAGGTATTTTCAACGCTGGTACAGCTCAACGCTATGTCAATATCGAAGGCAAGATGGTCGGCAAGAAAGTTTTGATCTTAGGCTCTGGCGATATAGGCTTGATCATGGCTCGCCGTATGACGCTAGAAGGTGCAAAAGTGCTCGCTTGTGTTGAGTTAATGCCCTTTAGCAGCGGTTTGAATAGGAATATAGTGCAGTGTCTAGAAGATTATGACATCCCACTGTATCTATCGCACACCATCACCAATATCGAGGGTAAAAAGCGTGTGCAACGCGTTACCGTGAGCCAGGTAGATGATAAGTTCAAACCGATCCCTGGCACTGAAAAATACTATGATGTCGACACTATTTTGCTATCTGTTGGTCTGATCCCAGAAAACGAATTGAGCAGATCGATCGGGGTGGAGATAGATCCGCGTACTAACGGTCCAGTGGTGTATGAAAATAACGAGACATCTCTACCTGGTGTCTTTGCTTGCGGTAATGTTTTGCATGTTCATGATCTGGTTGATTTCGTCAGCGAAGAAAGTGAGAGAGCAGGTGAAGCTTGTGCTAATTATCTCAGATGTTCAAGTAGTTATGTGGCTGACGACGCAGAGCAAGAGAGTTTGAATGAGCAGAAAGCTTGTCAGATATATCGCCGATCGATGAAAACCATAGACATCACTTCGGATGGTACTTGCGTATACACTGTGCCTCAACGTATAAGACCTGAAAATGTTGATAGTAAGTTGCGTCTGTTCTTCCGAGTGCGTAAGAACTGGGGAGAAAAAGCCAAGGTCAGATTGTTGGATGGTGAGCGTGAGTTAGCGACATTCACCAAGCGTTATATGGTGCCAGGTGAGATGCAGAATATAGTGCTCAAAGCTGATCTATGGTCAGATACCAGCAATGAAGAGTTGAAATTAGTGATCGAGGAATGCTGATGAAAGAATTGATTTGTATCATTTGTCCACGTGGCTGTCATCTGACTATCGATGAGTCAAATGATTATGCAGTATCTGGTAATCATTGCCCACGGGGCATACCTTATGCTCAAGCGGAAGTTAGGGAGCCCAAACGTGTCTTGACTACTACTGTTTGCACGGATAGCAAGATTTTTCCTCGTTGTCCAGTCAAGACTGAACAAGCCATACCTAAGGACGTTTTATTCCAAGCGATGGAAGAGATCAATCATGTTTGTCTACCACTGCCAGTTAAATGTGGTGACGTAGTAATAGCGAATATATGTCAAACGGGAGTCGATGTTATAGCGACCAGAGATTTGACTTAAAGATTTCAGATGTTCTGAAAAACTACTTGTGTTAGTAAAAGGAGGACAAAATGGCTAAGTACGTAATGGCGATGGATGCAGGTACAACAAGTAATCGCTGTATCTTGTTCAATGAAAAAGGCGAGATGTGCTCTGTCGCTCAGAAGGAGTTCAAACAAATTTTCCCGCAACCAGGCTGGGTTGAACACGATGCCAACGAAATTTGGTCTACTCAACTCGGTGTGGCAGTCG